>NZ_JAXCID010000039.1:0-41231 GCF_035985125.1 Arthrobacter sp. CG_A4
GTACTCCTTGAAATCAGTGGGGGTGTCCGGTCCCGAGGATGGTTCCTGCCGAGTAGCTCGGACGGGGCCGGTGCTTGTCTGTCAGGAGTACTTCGACAGCACACCGGCTACGGATGGGTGCCACCGTTTTCGTAACCAATCCGTTATGCCGGCCCACCGGATCAAGGGCCACCAGGGAGTCCCTCTGGTTCGCAGCCGACGATCCAGCACGTCCCCGAGATCAACACCGCGAAACGCGGACAAGGGGTGCGCTTTCTCGAGGGTGCGTCCGCTCCGTCGATCAGCGGCGGCGCATGGAGGGTTCCCGCATCGGAACGCGGGAATATCACCGGCCACCGAGTGGTGTCAGCCGTTTGTGAACTGCTCGACGGCGGGGAGCTGACCCGGCTCTCCCCGCCGGAAATCAGGCGTCTGCTGGTCCGGCTGATCTGCTACCGGCCACTTCACCCGGATCGGATCCCGAGTCATCCGATCCGCAAGCGGAAACATCAGCAGCGCGCACCACACGGTTCCTACAAAGCCCGCGGGCGCACCCCACAAATGCGGCTGTGGTGCTAAATCACTTTGTCCGGGTCGACGTTGGTGGCGGCGCCGGCCGGTGTTGCCCCGCCTTCGCCGGACCAGTCCTGGCCGGCCTCGTCATTCTGCGCCGGGTCGGATTCGACGTCGCGGCCCACCGCAGCTGCGGAGGTGCCGAGATTGACGGTCTCGGGGTGGGTGCTGTGGGCGGGGATGCCGCCGACGACGGTTCCTGACTGGCCGGCGCCGCCAGCAGTCGGGCCGCCAGCTGCCGCGATGTCTGCTGCCGCGTTGGGGGCGTTATCGCGGCGCACGGCGGACCCGATGACGGTTCCTGCGCGGCGTGCGGCCTCGGCGAGCTGTTCCGAGACCTCCGGGGCCTTTTCCTTGACCGCCTCCGCCGCTGCTGTGACCTTATCCTGGACCGGTTTGCTGTCCCAGAGGGCCGCAGCACGGGACTTGATTTTCTCGTAGGCGGCCCGGCCGGACCGTGATCCGAGGACGAAGCCCGCGGCTACCCCGGTGCCGAAAAGAAGTTTGGCTTTCATGCTGTACTCCTGCTCATTGGTGGTGCTTGTACGTGAGGGTGCTGGGTGGAAACGCCGTGAAGCCCGGGTGCCAAAAAACCGGCCCCGGGAAAGGATCCCGGGACCGGTTTTCGGTCACGCCCAGCTTTAGCGGACTGAACGCTTGGAGATCATGCCGTAGACCAGCAGGACGATGATTGCCCCGCCGATGGCCAGCAGCCAGGTGGACAGCGAGAAGAACTCGTTGATGTTGGCATTGAAGAGCAGCCCGCCAATCCAGCCGCCAAGCATGGCGCCGACGACGCCGAGCAGCAGCGTGATGAAGATGCCACCGCCCTGCTTGCCGGGGAGGATTGCCTTAGCGATTGCTCCGGCGATAAGGCCCAGAATCAGAAATGCGAAAAAACCCATTTTGTCGTTCCTTCTTCTTTCATAGAGGAGGCACCCGAGTTGCCGGGTGCGCTTCATCCTTCTAGGTCAATACTAATCATGCTTAGTATTAAAGTGCCACTCAGGACGGCCTAAATTCCCGGTTTCCTTGCTAATAGGGGGTCTTTTGGCCCGGATTTCATGCGATTCCTGCCGGCGCCCGGCCCCCGGTGCTCCCGGGTCCTCCCGGTGTCAGCGCTCCAGACGGAACCCTAGCTTGATCGTCACCTGCCAGTCGGCCACCTCGCCGTTTTCGAGGTGGCCGCGGACTTCCTTGACCTCGAACCAGTCGAGGTTCCGAAGGGTCTTGGCCGCCTCGGCGATACCGTTGCGGACGGCCGCGTCAATGCCATCCTTTGAGGTTCCGACAATTTCAGAAATGCTGTACGTGTGATTGGACAACTTCGCTCCTCATGATGGCCACCGATGCCCGGCTGCGGGCCGTCACAGCAGATTAGCCGACAGATCGTGGCTGGGCTAGGGGCCGGCGGATGCCCGTCAGGACCCGAAGACGGGTCCCGGATCGGGACGTTTGGCGGTCAGCGGTGCGCCGCCGTCGTGCGGCCTGATCTTGTTCACCATCCACGGCAGCAGGTAAGTGGTGAACCAGGCCAGGTCGCCGGCCTTGCTGTCCCGCCAGCTGCCGGCCGGCAGGGGCTTGGGCTCCAGCGGACGCAGGCCGTGCGGAACATTCAGGGTCTCCAGGACCATCGCCGCGATCGTGTGGTGCCCCATCGGTGAGAAATGCAGGCGGTCCGGATCCCACATCTGCGGGTCCGTCAGTTGCCGCAGCGTCCACAAATCGGCAATGACGCCGTGATGGCGTGCGGCGATGGTGCGGATGTTCTCGTTGAAGACGGCCACCTTGCCGCGGATGTGGCCAAACACGGGCGTGGCGCCCCAGTCCGGGCCGGTGAACAGCACAACCGTGGCGCCTGTAGCGCTAAGAAGGGCGACGGCGGCGTCGAGGGTCACGGCCAGCCGGTCCGGATCGCTCCGGTGGAAGACAAGATCATTACCGCCCGCCGAGAGCGTCACCAGATCGGGTTTGAGCTCAATGGCCGGCCCGAGCTGCTGGTCCAGGATCTCGCGCAGCACGAGTCCGCTGATGGCAAGGTTGGCGTAAGCAAAGTCCTGCCGTCCCTCGCTTAGCTCCTCGGCGATCCGGTCCGCCCAGCCCCTGATACCGCCGGGGCTCCGCGGTTCCGGATCTCCGATGCCTGCGGTGAATGAGTCCCCCATGGCCACGTACCGGCTCCAGGAGCTCTCTTTCCAGGCTCCCGCAGACCGTCCTGAAGCGGACCGTGCGGAAGAAGGCTGTCCGGAAGAAGGCCGTCCGGAGGCGGACCCCGGACCGGGAACCGGAGCGGGACCCGTTGCGCCGGTCCGGCCGGCGCCAGGATCGAGGAAACTGGCGGCGTTCACATCCCCAGCAATACGCCGAAAATCCGGGCCGCGCTAGGCCCTTAGGCCCCTGGCAGCCCCAATCCCAAGGTTTCCGCAAGCTTTCGGTTCCGGCGACCTGAGTACCCCGTGGCGTATGCTGCATACGCATGGGGGTATACCATGGAAGAGAATCTTGTTGATCCCCGGAGGTACCCATGGAACTCGATCCCGCAGACATGAAGTCTGTCATTAACCGTCTTCGCCGTGCCCAGGGGCAGCTTGCCGCGGTCACCAGGATGATCGAAGAAGGCCGCGACTGCAAGAGTGTGGTCACCCAGCTGGCTGCCGTCTCGAGCGCCCTGGACAAGGCTGGATTCTCGATCATCGCCACGGGCCTGCAGCAGTGCATGAAACAGGAAGATCCCAGCGTGGACCGCGCGGAGCTGGAAAAGCTCTTCCTTTCGCTCGCCTGAGCAGGCCGCTCGCCCGCCTATGAGACCGGGCGGCCGGCCAGGACGTAGGTCTTGAGATCATCGAGAGTCTGCCGCATGTGTGCGTCCATCGCGTCCCGGGCCAGGTGCGGATCGCGCGTTGCGAGAGCATCCGCGATGCTCTGGTGGTGGCCGATTGCGTGTTCCTGGATCTCGCGCACCTCGGAGGTCTGGGTGCGGCGCAGCTCAAGCACCCGGTGCAGCGGCGCGAACAGCACGGCAATAAATACGTTCTCGGCGGCCTGCAGGATGAGGTCGTGGAAGGCGAGGTCGGCTTCGACGAAACCGGCCAGGTCGTGGGCTTTGTACGCCGCGCGCATCGTCTCCAGCTGCCCGTGGAGGGCCGCGAGACCGGCGTCGCTGATCCGGACGGCAGCCAGTTCGCAGGCCCCCGATTCCAGCATCCGGCGCAGCTCGATCAGCTGGACCGCGGCAGCGGCGTCGTCCTTCCCTTCTGACGCAGCTCGGAGCACGGCCTCCAGGGAGTTCCAGCGGCTCAGCGGGTTCACGAACGTACCGCGGCCGCGCTCCACGCTGAGGATGCGCTGGGCTTCGAGGGTCTTCATGGCTTCGCGGACCGTCATCCGGCTGACCTCGTGCCGGGCGCTCAGCTCAAGCTCGCCGGGGACGGATGCACCGGGCGGGAACTCACCGGCAATGATCCGGTCCAGCAGTTCGTCTGCCACGACGCCGACCAACGATTTCCTAGCCAATTTTCCCCGTTCAATGCCGCCGCGCTGTCTGACCGACCAGTCTAGTGGCGCCGTACTTGCGCGCTCTTTATGCCGTATGCCACACTAGCAGTCAAACGCTAGATGTCAGACATCTTACAAATGTCAGCCTTCACCGGCGGTTTGTGTTCGCACCGCAGAGTTTCACCACAATGGAGTGCAGAGTGCCCTTTGAAGCAGATCTTCTGGCCGCCTTCCCGGCGGAGGTCCCGATTTCCGCCGCGCTCGTGGCGGGTGCCATCGGCGCCTCCACCGAGGCTTCCCCCCGGATACTGGTGGTGCTCGACGACGACCCGACAGGTACCCAGTCCGTGGCAGGCCTGCCCGTGCTCACCCGCTGGGACGTCGCCGACTTCAGCTGGGCATTTGCCCACAGGATCAACGGCAAACGCCCGGCTGCCGTCTATGTGCTGACGAATACCCGGAGCCTGGACCCGGTGGAAGCCGCCGCCCGCAACGAAGAAGTCGTCCGGAACGCCCTCGCCGCAGCCGGCGAACCGGGCGAACCCGGCGAATCGGGCAAACCGGGCGAACGGGGCGATGCCGCCCCGGGTGGCGAACCGGGCGGTGCCGGCCCCGGACTGCGCCTCGGCTTCGTCAGCCGGAGCGATTCCACCCTCCGCGGCCACTACCCGCTGGAACCGGACATCATTGCGGCGACCGTCGCCGCGGTCACCGGCGAGGTGACGGACGGCGTCGTGATTGTCCCCGCGTTCCCCGACGCCGGACGCGTCACCATCGGCGGGGTCCACTACATGCGCGGAACCGGCGACGACGCCCGCCAACTCACCCCCGTGGCCGCGACCGAATTCGCCCGGGACGCCAGCTTCGGCTTCGCCAACTCCGAGCTGGCCAAGTACGTCGAAGAGAAGTCCAGAGGCCGATTCCCGGCAGATTCGGTGATCGTGCTGGACCTGAACGTCATCCGCGCCGCCAGCCCGGACGGTGACCCGCAGGTTTCGGCCAACGCCATAGCGGACGCCATCGAAGCCGCCGTCGACTCCACGCCGATCGTGGCCGACATCGTGACCGAAAACGATCTCCGCGCCCTCGCACTGGGGCTTGAGGAGGCCGAACGCCGCGGCAAGAAGCTGCTCTACCGGGTGGGCCCGCCGTTCGTCCGGGGCCGCATCGGCCAGGAGATTCGTGCCGAGCTCAGCGGCGAGGAGGCGTACGCGGGCAACACGCCGTACGACGCCGGCGGACTGATCGTGGTCGGCTCGCACGTCGGCGTCACCACCCGCCAGCTCAGGGCCCTTGTCGAGCAGCACGGCGCCGCACGCATCGTGGAGATCGACGTCGAAAAGCTGCTGAACGGCAGCGCGGAAGCCTACCTTGACGGGATCGTGCGGACCGTGGCGGAGTCGCTGCGCAGCGCCGACGTCATCCTTCATACGAGCAGGCTGCTGATCAAGACCGACGACGCCGCCGTGAGCCTCAACATTGCCCGCACGGTATCCGCCGCCGTCGTCGCGGTGGTGAACAGGACCCTCAAGACCTTCCCGCCGCGGTTCGTGATTGCGAAGGGCGGCATTACGTCCTCGGACGTCGCCGCCCACGGGCTGGAAATCCGTCACGCCATTGTCCGCGGCCCGATGCTGCCGGGCATCGTGAGCCTGTGGGAGCCGGTGGACGGGCCCGCGAAGGGCATTCCGTACATCGTCTTCGCCGGGAATGTGGGCGGCGACCAGTCCTTGGCCCAGGTCACGCGCAAGCTCAGCAACCGATGGCCGAGCGTGTGAAGACCCTGACGCCGCCGTTCAATCGGTGCCGGCCCATCACCGCCGACCCATCACTTTCTGACGCACCTACCCCCTCGTTTCAACGGAGAAAACCATGACCTGCACTGTCGCCGTCCTCGGCCTTGGCGCCATGGGCCTGCCGATGGCCAGCCGCCTTGCCACCCGGCTGACCGTCCATGGCTTCGACATCGCGGAGCCGCGACTGCGCCTGGCCGAGGCCGCCGGAGTCCGCACCTTCGCTTCTGCCCGGGAGGCCGCCGAGGACGCGGATGCCCTGCTCCTGGCCGTGCGCAACGGCGAGCAGCTCAACGATGTCCTCTTCGGCGCCGACGGCGTGGCCTCCGTGCTGAAGCCGGGCGCCGTCGTGATCCTCACCAGTACCGTCGGCACCGAAGCCATCCCGGAAACCGTCGCCCGGCTCGCCGAATTCGGCGTCGGCCTCGTGGACGCCCCGCTGTCCGGCGGGCCGAAGCGCGCCGGGGAAGGGGACCTGCTGATCGTGGTTGGCGCCGAACCGCAGGCGCTGGAAGCAGCCCGCCCGGTCCTGGAACTGCTCGCCTCCACCCTCACCGTGGTGGGCGACAAGCCCGGCGACGGCCAGGCGCTCAAGACCGTCAACCAGCTGCTCTGCGGCGTCCACATTGCCGCCGCCGCCGAGGCGCTGGCGCTCGCGGACGCCCTGGGCCTGGACCAGGCCAGGACTCTCGCCGCCCTTGAGGCAGGGGCGGCAGGGTCCTTTATGCTCTCCAACCGCGGCCCGCGCATCCTCGAGGCCTACTCGGAGGACGGCGCGGAAGTCCTCAGCCGGCTGGATATCTTCGTCAAGGACATGGGAATCGTGGGCAAGGCCACCCGTGCCGCCGGCCTTGCGGCCCCTGTTGCCGCCGCTGCCGAGCAGCTCTTCCTTCTGGGCCAGACCCAGGGCCTGGCCGCCGCGGACGACTCCGCCGTCATAAAGGTTGTGGCACCCGCGAAGCGCACCGTTTAGCCCGTTCCGCACGCCCCTGAGCGGGGCGGCTAGGATCAGAACTTGGTCCTGGGCTCCCTCATTTTGCGCTGCTGGCAGCCCTGCCGCACGTCTGGATCTTCAGGCTGGAACCCATCACCCAGACGCAGCCCGCCACCTGGAAGCGGTTCAGTACCACCTCGCAGTCCGACGCGGACACCACCTGGCCGCTGGCCTGCAACCAGGGCTTCCACAATCTGTTCCTCGCGCCGGGGTCCTGGCCGGCCGCCGGAGCCATCGCCCTCGGGCACCCGGCCGCCGGGTGGATCCTGGTCTTCAGCAGCTGCGGCTCCATGCTGCTCGCCGCGATCGTGCTCGCCCTGAGCGGGCGAAAGTACCTCCGCGCGGCCGCCACGCAGGGCGCGACGCCGCTGCTCGCCGTCGTGCTCGGGGCGCTGGGGCTGCTGGCCGCCTGAGCCTTCCAGAAGTATGTTCCGGGACATTCCTTTGCGGTAATATCTCCGTTGCAAAGGGCAGTAGCCCTGGGAAGTGGGTCTGGCAGTCTTACGGATGGTACGACGAGCCGGGCTCGCAGTTCTTACCGGTCGCAGCCGACGATGTCCTGGACCAGTGGAGCAGCCTTGCGGTTCCAGGCTCCGCCTTTCTGGTGGCACCACGACACAGTGCCGCTGACCCGCAGAAACGGTTCCTCACAGGTCTGCAGTGCACGTGCTGAAAGGCTGTGCCGCTGCCCTGGCAGACGTTCTCAGCCAGCACACGACCACGCCCGACCAATGCTTCTTCGCCGTCTGGGCAGGCTACTCCGACATCAGGGACGAGCTGGCCGCTGCCCCCGTGGTGGTCTTTCCGCCCGAGCGGTAGATGTACCTCCTCGAAGGACCCGTCGAGGCTGCGACCGAGGCATTCGATGAACATCGTTCCAGGCGAAGTCTGCGTTGGTGGCCGGCTGATCAAGCATGGTGCATTGGCAACGATATTTACGCTGATTCGGTCTACGCGGCTGGTTCCAAAGAATGCGTCTCGGCTCTGGTGGATGACCCCCGCCTAGAAACCCTCGTTGTCGGCCCCTCAGTCGTTCATCCCGGAATTTACGCCTAAGCACCTCGAGGTTGAAGCCAGGCCTGCGTCCACATGTGGAACCCTCAGCGGGACGCGGCATGGAAAATTCTTGGCGCCGTGCGCGCGGTTCCTCAGTGGCTTGCCCGCTGATGATTGCTGGGGTTAAGTATCCTGTTGCCGGTCACGGAGTATCTGCTCGTGGTCCCGGCCGCCGTAGAAAATACCGACGATTGCCACGGTCTCATTCAGGATGGCGTAGGCGATCACGACGCGCTTCCTGTAGCCGATCGTCCTCAGCACTGGACGGAGGTCCTCCCTCGCCAAACCACGGTAGGGGAAATCGGTTAGACCTTCACAGAACGAGACGATCGATTCAGTGAAGCCTGCCGCGTTGGCCGGAGACCCGGCATCGGCGATGAAATCGTAAAAGCTCCTCAAGCTGTTTCAGTGCTTCCCGACGGAATACAAGCCGGTACTGAGTCACTGCTGCTCGTCATGCTTCGCCGAAAGCCGCGCACGCACTTCATCGACGCTCACCACAGCAGAGGGGTCGGTCACGAGTGCGTCATAGGCACTTACAACCTCCTCGCGAAGCCAAGACTCGAGCACCTGGTCGCGCGCGAACAAAGTGCGCAAACCATCTCGGATGACTTCGCTCTCACTCGCATATGCGCCCGAGCTCACGCGCTGGCGCAAGGCATCAGCCATCTCGTTCGGAAGGGTGATGCTCAGCTGCCGTGTCGTGCGCATGGTCAAGTCTCGTCTCAGTAGGACTAAATCCTACGCGCTTTAGCTACGCGTGAGTAGTTAAATCGGCGCGGAAATGACGTGCGAGTCGGCGCACGTTGAGGACGGAGCGTCGTCGACGTGGTTCCGACCACCATCGCCTCCGGAAGCGGCAGATAGCTTCGATAGCAAGGTTGAGCCCGACAAGCGGGGGTGCCCGTGTTGGCCGTTGCGGTGGACGACGAATTCCACGCGAACCTTGGCACAGGAGCTGACCCGGAGCGGTCATCCGGTGTCGGCGTGGACGGTGGCGAACTTGCTGCACGAACAGGGGTTCAGCCTGCAGGGCAACGTGAAACAGGTCGAGGGCACCGTCCATTAAGATCGTGATGCCCAGTTCAAGTACCTCAATGCCCAAAGCGCGGCACATATCAATGCCGGCCAGCCGGTGATCAGCGTGGATACCAAAAAGAAGGAGATCGTCGGCCTGTTCAATAACGGTGGGCAACAATGGCGCCCGGCCGGAGACCCGGTCCGAGTGAATGTGCACGACTTCCCCGACCCGGACCTGGGCAAGGCCAAACCCTACGGGGTTTACGACGTCACGGCCAATACCGGATGGTCTCGGTCGGGACCGATCACGATACCGCCGCGTTGTTACGCGTCGCAGTGCAGACAATCCGCCGCTGGTTCGACCAGGTCGCCAAAGTCGCCTACCCGGAGGCCGACCGTCTGCTGATCTGCGCCGACGGTGGCGGCTCCAACGGCTACCGGCTCCGCGCTTGGAAGAGCGAACTCGCTGCCCTGGCCGCTGAAACAGGAATGGAAATCACCCTCTGCCATCTCCCGCCCGGCACCAGCAAGTGGAACAAGATCGAGCACCGGCTCTTCAGCCACATCTCAATGAACTGGCGTGGGCGCCCATTGACCAGCCATGAAGTCATCGTCGATCTCATCGGCGCGACGACCACCAGGACCGGGCTGAAAGTCCACGCTGAACTCGACAAGGACACCTTCCCGACGGGGGTCAAGATCGGCGACACCGAGATGGCCGCACTGCCCATTAACCGTCACGATTTTCATGGCGAGTGGAACTACACCCTCCGGCGCGCAACACCGGCATGACCGCGTGTTGTTTACTCACAGGCCCTTAGCACCCACAGACTTCAGAACACGTTCTGAGTTAGTGTTGGTACATGAGCGCAGCAACAAAACCACGAAAGGCCCTTCAGTCCTCCAAAACCTCAGTCACATTCCAGCCCTTCAAGAACCGGACGACGTTCCAGTCTTCTGAACTAAGCCGCTCCTCCGCTGATGTTTTTGCAGCAGCGGCAGACCACCCTGTCCGGGTCACTCGCCGTGACGGCGAGTCCCTCGTGCTGATGTCCGAGAGCGCGGATGCGGCACGCATTTCACTGCTGGAACTGGCAGCCCAGCTCGTTGCAGTCTCAACAAGCACGGAGGGAACGCTTGCAGCGCGCATGAGCGACCGCTTCCCGTGGATGCTTGCTCTGAGCGCAGCTGACCAGGAGGCTTGCGCCGATGATGTCCTGGCGGCAGCGAGGGCGTCCTTTGCCACCAATCAGCCCCATCTGGCCATTGCCGAACTGACCTCGTGGCGTGAGACTGCCACAGCCATCGCAGCCGGCCTCGGCAAGGAACCTGTGGAATGTCTCGACGATGCGGAAGCCGTCGAGCGTCCGTAGAGCATGGCGAAGAGTGAGAGCGACAAGGTTGAGCGTCCGACGAAGAAGAGTGAGTGCGAACTTCGGTTTGCCTCTGTCCAGGCGCGGCGTGGCTGGACAAATCTAAAAGCCACGATCAGGATCCCCTGGTCGATGCCTGGGATTTTCTGACGCACACCCCTGAGCGGACAACACCCTTCAACTACCCTCTACGCGGTGAGCTCGGTCTTGTGAAGCGTGGCGGGGCCACCCATGAGCGGTGGCAGCACAAGCCCACGCTCAAGGGTGATGCCCGCATCTGGTTCTACGTCGTGGATCAAGTGGTCATTCTTGAGCAGGTCCATGCAAGACGTCCCAACGAGACCAAAAGTTGAGTGATCACGCATCCGTGACTTCACCGGACACCAGGATGTCGGCTGAGCCACCCCTCATTGGGACCTCGTGACCCCCCACTCGTCTGCTCAGACGGCGCCAATCACAGCGTCCGCCAGACCCGCCAGGGAAGGTGTCCCACCCGCACCACCCTGACGTCTCGCGACCCTTGGAATACGATACGTCTCGCCGACCCGGCGACCGCTGCGGCGACAATGCTTTTCTTTTCTAAAGTAGTTAAAGTACTGAGCATTAGGAGGTGACCTTTCAGTAGAAACAATATTGGAGGGAGCCACCATGCAGCTGTCAAAGGTAGCCGTCGTCAGTTCCGGCATGACCGTGCGGGAACGGTTGACCGCCCAGTCCCGGGGTGTGCTAGCCATCCAGATGGCAGATATCTCCGTTGGCAGCGACTTGGATGTGCTCGGCATGGCCCGAATCCCGTCACCGCATCCCCGCTACCTGGTCACCCGAGGCGATGTCCTCCTCCGTTCCCGCGGCCAGACCACCATCGCGTGGGCCGTCCCAGACCGTTCGCCGGAACCAGCCGTAGCCGTCATGCCACTGTTCATCATCCGGCCCAGCACTGACAGTTACGATCCGGATTTCCTCGCGTGGTGGCTGAACCAGCCGGATGCGCAGACGCACCTGCGGCGCGCCGCACAGGGGCAGACCATCCAGATGGTGGCCAAAGCGACGCTCGAATCAGTCCCGCTGCAGCTGCCGCCGCTTGCGCAACAGCGCCTCATTGCCGACGCCGCTCGCCTCGCCGCCAGCGAAGCCCAGCTGATGCACCGCCTGGCGGATTGCCAGCACACACTTCGACAAACCCAATTGACCTCCGCTGCCCTTGCCGGACAGTCCCACCCGAAAGCAGGCCGCATATGACCGAGCAAGGAAGCCCCCGCCAACCGAACAGCAGGAAGGACCAGGTCACCCAGGACCAGATCAACAATGCTGCCTGGGCAGCCTGTGACACCTTCCGCGGCGTGGTCGACGCAACGCAGTACAAGGACTACATCCTGGTGATGTTGTTCGTGAAGTACATCTCGGACATCTGGACCGAGCACGAGGAGAACTACCAGAAGCAGTTTGAAGGCAACCCGGAGCGGGTTGAGTCGCTGCTGCAGCGCGAACGGTTCCCGCTGCATAAGGAGTCAACGTTCAACCACCTGTACGCCAACCGGACCGCTGACAACATCGGCGAGCTGATCAACATTGCGCTGGAAGCCATCGAGGAGGACAACCGTGCAAAGCTCGCCGGCGTCTTCCGGAACATTGACTTCAACTCCGAGTCGAACCTGGGGCAGCCCAAGGACCGCAACCGCCGTCTGAAGAACCTGTTGGAAGACTTCGCCAAGCCCGAGCTGGACCTCCGCCCGTCGCGGGTAAGCGATGACATCATCGGCGAGACCTACATCTACCTGATCTCGCGGTTCGCCTCGGATGCCGGCAAAAAGGCCGGGGAGTTCTACACGCCGCGCTCCGTTTCTGAGCTGCTGGCCCGGCTTGCCTCGCCTCAGGAGAGGGACAGTATTTACGATCCCGCCTGCGGATCCGGTTCGCTGCTCATCCAGACTGCCGCCCAGGTGGGAAGCAACAACTACGAGCTTTTCGGCCAGGAGGTCAACGGCTCCACCTGGGCGCTGGCACGCATGAACATGTTTATGCACGCCAATGACAGTGCGCACATTGAGTGGGGCGACACTCTGAACGACCCCAGGCTGTTGGAGGGCGACCAGCTCAAGCAGTTCGACGTGGTGGTGGCCAATCCGCCGTTTTCCCTGGACAAGTGGGGAGCCGAAGTTGCCGAGTCGGACCGATGGGGCCGGTTCTGGCGCGGTGTCCCGCCCAAGAGCAAGGGTGACTACGCCTTTATTTCGCACATGATCGAATCAGCACGACGGCGGACGGGCCGGGTTGCGGTGATTGTTCCGCACGGCGTGTTGTTCCGTGCCGGTGCCGAGGGGCGCATCAGGAAGTCGCTGATCGAAGAGAACCTGCTGGACACGGTAGTGGGCTTGCCGGCGAATCTGTTCACCACCACCGGCATTCCCGTCGCCATCCTCATCTTTGACCGTTCGCGTGAAAAGGGCGGCGCCAACGAGGGCCGCGATGACGTCCTGTTCATCGATGCCAGCCGGGACTTCACCCCGGTCAAGTCGCAGAGCCTGCTGGACGAGGAGCACCTTGAGCGGATCGTTGAGGCTTACCGCGGCCGGACGGAATCTGAGCGGTACTCGCGCCTGGTGCCCCGCGACGAGATCAGCGAGAACGATTTCAACCTCAACATCCCGCGGTACATCGATACCTTTGAGGCCGAGGCTGAGATTGATGTGGCCGCCGTCCAGCATGAGATCGAGCAGATCGAAGCCGAACTGGTGGAAGTCCGTGCCCGCATGGCCGGCTACCTGAAGGAGTTGGGCCTCGATGACTGAACAAGGTGGCGCACAAGGCGGCGCAGCGGGTGAACTGGTGCTCTACACGAGCGACGACGGTCTGGCTTACGTGCAGTTACGGGCACTGAATGGCACGGCATGGTTGTCCCTAAACCAGATGGCCGAGCTCTTTGGCCGTGACAAGTCGGTCATCTCCCGGCATATTGCCAACATCTTCGAAGATGGTGAGATTGACTCCGCGGCAGTTGTTGCAGAATTTGCAACAACTGCCGCGGACGGCAAAAAGTACCAGGTGGCCTACTACAATTTGGACCTCATCCTGGCCGTCGGCTACCGGGTGCGTTCGGCCCGCGGCGTGCAGTTCCGCCGTTGGGCCACTACGGTGCTCAGCGAGTACTTGGTCAAGGGCTTCGCTATGGACGATGCCAAGCTCAAGGATGCAAAGCAGTGGGACTACTTCGACGAGTGGCTCCAGCGCATCCGCGACATCCGCGCCAGCGAGAAGCGTTTCTACCAAAAGGTGCGTGATCTATATGCCACGGCAGTGGACTACGACGCCAAATCCGATGCTTCACAGACTTTTTTCGCCAAGGTGCAAAACAAGATGTTGTGGGCCGTAACCGGCATGACGGCCGGAGAGCTATTCAAAGCCCGAGGCGACTCTGAAGTGCAAAACATGGGTCTGACCAGCTGGGCTGGAGCCATCGTGCGCAAAGGTGATGTGGCGATTGGCAAGAACTACCTGAGCTCTGAGGAAGCCGAGCAGCTCAACCGCATCGTCACGATGTACCTTGACTACGCCGAAGACCAGGCAACTCGTCGCCAGTCGATGAGCATGGCCGACTGGGCCGATAAGCTCGATGCATTCCTCAAGTTCAACGAACGCGAACTGCTCATGCACTCGGGCAAGGTGAGCGCCGCCGTAGCCAAGAAACTCGCTGAGGAACGCTACGGAGACTTTGACACGAAGCGGAAGGCTGTGGAGGCCACGGCTGCGGATGATGCGGACTTCGCTGCGATCGAGCGACTTGCGAACGAAGGGAAAAAGACTAGAGGCACTAACCAATGAGCTTGATTCCTGCCGGTTGGCATTTTTCTCAAATAGGCTCCACGGGCGGGGTCATGAGCGGAAGGCAGCGATCACCTCATCTCACGAGCGGCCCACCGACCCCATACCTTCGAGTTGCAAACGTGCTCGACGGCCGGATTAACTACACTGACGTCAATTCTATGCCGTTCACTTCGTCCGAAGTCGAGAAATATCGGCTAGTTCCCGGCGATATCCTCCTCAATGAGGGACAGAGCGTTAATCTGGTCGGGCGTGCCGCAATGTTCGAGGACCCGGAAAATACGTACTGCTTCCAGAACACGCTGATCCGCTATCGTGCGGGCGACAGCGTGGACCCAGATTTTGCCCTCCAGCTTTTTCGATTCAGTCAGAGGGAAGGCATATTTTCGAAAATCGCTGTACGGACAAACTCTATTGCCCACCTGGGCGTGTCTCGTTTCTCCGAGTTGGAGTTGCGATTCCCGCCGCTTCCGGAGCAGCGGAAGATCGCCGAGATCCTCCGCACCTGGGATGACGCGATTGAGCGCGTCGACTCAAAGCGTCGTCAATCACTGCAGCGGCGAACGGGGCTTGTTCAGACGTTGATCTTTCGACATGGCTGGCCGCACGGTGTCATTTGGCATCAGACGGCACCCGGTTGGGATATACGGCCCATTGGAAAGGTCGCCTCTGACGTTTCGTCGCGAAACGCTGACCTGAAGGCTACAGACGTTCTGACATGCTCAAAACACCGTGGATTTGTGCGTTCGGCAGACTACTTCGCCCGGACCGTACACAGCGCTGATCTGAGCAACTACAAGATCATTAGACGAGGGCAATTCGGCTTTCCCAGTAACCACATCGATCGGTCTGCAAAACGTTGTGGATGTGGGTGCGGTAAGCCCGATCTACACAGTGTTCGAGTTCGACCGGTCACTAGTCGATGTCGATTTTGCCTACCTAGTAGTAAAGACGCGCGCTTACGCCCACATGTTTGACGTGAGCACCAGCTCTTCCGTGGATCGCAGGGGAAGCCTTCGCTGGCCGGAATTTTCCAAGCTCCCCTTCCCGGTGCCGCCGCTCGATGAACAACGGCGGATTGCTGCGATTGCATCAGATGCGGACCGTGAGATCCAACTGCTGCAGCGCAAGGCCGAGCTCCTTCGCACCCAGAAGCGCGGACTCATGCAGAAACTACTCACAGGGCAGGTGCGTGTAAACGTTGCTGCCGAGACCGTCGCCCGGGGGACAAGATGATGATTGACGAGACGTTCGACGCTTCCGAGCTGAGCCAGTCGCAGGGCCCGGCGGTGCAACTGCTGGAAGCGCTCGGCTTCACCCAGCTCACGCCGGCCGAGGCATTGAAAGAACGCGGCGGCAGGCGCAGCGGTGTCCTCTTCAGCGGGATCCTCGCCGCGCAAATCCTCAAGATCAACCAGTTCACCCATAAGAAGCGTCAGTACCCCTTTGACGTGGCGGACGCGGAGGAGGCCGTGCGGCGGCTCGGGCCCGGGCTGGAACAGGCAAAGGGCCCGCAGGCGGCCAGCCTGGAAGTCTACGACCGGCTCATCCTCGGCACCACCATCACCAAAGCCGTGGACGGTGACAGCAAGAGCTACTCGCTGCGCTACATCGACTGGCAAAACCCCGCCAACAATGTCTTCCACGTCACCACCGAAATGCGCGTGGAACGCACCGGCAGCAGCGCAACCCAGCGGCTCGACGTCGTCGGCTACGTGAACGGCATTCCGTTCATCGTCATCGAAAACAAGCGGCCCACGGAGGAACTCAGGAAGGCCGGCAGCCAGCTGATCAAATACCAGAACAGCGACGGCATCCCGCAACTGTTCCACTACGCCCAACTGCTGATCTCAGCCAACCGCCAGGAGGCCCTGTACGGCACGGTTGGAACGCCGCGGAAATTCTGGGCCAGCTGGCATGACGCCGAGGACACCGATGCCGTCATTCAGCCACTCATCGCCATGCGGACCGTCAGCGCACAGGACCGGCTGCTCTATGCACTGTGCCGCCCCGAACGGCTGCTGGACCTTGTCCGCCGCTTCACGGTCTTCGACGCCGGGGTCCGGAAGATCGCCCGGCACCAGCAGTACTTCGCCGTGCGCAAAACCGTGGAACGTGTGCTGGCGGCCGGCCAGGAGGAACGCCGCAACGGCGGCGTCATCTGGCACACCCAGGGCTCCGGGAAATCACTGACCATGGTGATGCTCGGCAAAGCCCTGGTGCTGGACCCCCGGGTAACCAACCCGCGGATTGTCATTGTCACGGACCGGGACGATCTGGACAAACAGATCCGCGACACCTTCCTGGCCTGCGAGCTGGAGCCCGTCCGTGCCAAGAGCGGCAAACACTTGGGTGAACTGGTGCGCGATGGGGCTCCGCTGATCACCACACTCATCAACAAGTTCGACGGCGCCGCCGGCCGCGACGGCAGGGACGAGTCCCGCGACATCTTTGTCCTGGTGGACGAAAGCCACCGCAGCCAGACCGGCCGTTACGGCGGCTACGGCCAGTTCCATGTGGCCATGCGCCGGGTAATGCCCAACGCCTGCTACCTCGGGTTCACCGGAACGCCGCTGCTGAAGCGGGAGAAGAACACCGCGGACACCTTCGGCGGGATCATCCACAGCTACACCATCGACGAAGCAGTGCGGGACGGCTCGGTGGTGCCCATCCTGTACGAGGGCCGCCTGGTGGAACAACAGATCACCGCCGGGGTGATTGACGCCTGGTTCGAGAAGATCAGCGCCGGGCTGACGGATGAGCAAAAACGCGACCTCAAGCGGAAGTTCAGCCGCGCCGACGTCCTTGGTAAGACGGCCCAGGCCGTCCGCGCCAAGGCCTTCGACGTCTCCGAGCACTACCGGCAAACGTGGCAGGGGACCGGATTCAAGGCGCAGCTGGTGGCGCCCAATAAGGCCTCGGCCATCCGGTTCAAGCAGGAACTCGACGAGATCGGCCACGTCAGCAGCGAGGTGATCATCTCCCCGCCCGAGGACGCGGAGGACCGCGAAGAGGTGGATGCCGACTCCCGTGGAATCGTGCAGCGCTTCTGGAAAACGCAGATGGACCGCTACGGCACGGAGGCCAACTATAACGAGCAACTCATCAAACAATTCAAGGGCTCGGGCGGGCCGGAGATCATCATTGTGGTCTCCAAACTGCTGACCGGGTTCGACGCGCCGCGCAACACCGTTCTCTACCTCTGTAAACCGCTGCGGGAACACACGCTGCTACAGGCGGTGGCACGCGTCAACCGGCTGTTCTCTGACGGGGATGCTGAGAAGCAGTTCGGCTATGTGGTGGACTATGAAGGCCTCCTCGGCGAGCTGGATGAGGCCTTGACGTCCTACGGTGCCCTGGGCGACTTTGACTCCGAGGAGATCAAAGGGGCTGTGGTGGACATCCGCGAACAGATCCGGCTGCTCCCGGGACGGTGGAGCCACGTGTGGGACCTGTTCAACGCCGTCCCGCGGAAAGACGACATGGAAGCGCTGGAGCAGCACCTGTTTGACGAACCGCTGCGGCACGAATTCTACGAGCGGCTCAAGACCTTTGGCCGCACCCTTCACATGGCACTTTCCAGCGACAAGCTGCTCGACGTCATGACCCAGGCCGACGTCGACCGCTACCGGAACGATTACGCCGAGTTCGCCGAACTCCGCGCGGCGGTGCAGAAGCGCTACCAGGAGACGGTTGACCTTCGCGACTACGAACCGCGCATCCGCCGCCTGCTCGATGACCATGTGACGGCCCTGCCGGCCGAGACGATCATCGAACAACTCAACATCAACGATCCCGCCGCGCTGAAGGCCGTTGTGGAGGAGGACGGCACCACGCCCGGATCAAAGGCGGACCGGATCGTCAGCGCCACCAGAAAAACCATCACTGAGCGGATGGCCGAGGACCCGGCCTTCTACGCGCGGTTCTCGGAGCTGCTGCAGCAGGCCATTGACGAGTACCGCCGTCGTCGGGACGGTGAACGGTACCTGCTCCAGGCACGGGAAATCGCCGAACAGCTGGCCGGCGGTGACCGCGGTGCGGCGCTTCCCTCCGCGGTGGCGCACGACGACGACGCTGCCGCGATTTACGGTGCGCTCGGCAGGAGCTTCCTCGAGTCGGCACTCGAGGAATTCCTGGCCGTACCCGACGACGAAAGAGCAGCGACGGCGAAGACGGTGGTGGACATTGTTCGCGGCCGGATGGTGATCAACTTCTGGACCAAGCCCAACGAGCAAAATGCCCTCGCCACGGAACTGGATGACTATTTCTATGACTTCGGGGAACGCCACGGCGTCCAGCTGAGGCAGTCCCTGGTGGACAGCCTCACCACGGCGGTCCTCAAGGTAGCAAGGGCGCGCTTCACGAAATGACGCTGGAGACGCGGCAGATTGATTACGGCACGCAGGTCATTAAGTACCGGTTGGAGCGCCGGGACCGGGCCACGCTGGAGATCACGGTGGAGCCGGATGGGCTGGTCCGCGTCACCGCACCACGCACCACGGCTGGGGAGGACATCGCCTCCCGTGTCCGGAAGCGCGCCCGTTGGATCCTTGCGCAACAGGCATCCTTCGCCGGCTTCCGGCCACTCACCCCACCCCGCCTCTACTTCCCCGGCGAGACTCATCTGTACCTGGGCCGGCAGTACCGCATCCGGGTGGTCCCGGCCGAAACGGGGGAAGGTGCGGCCAAGGCGTCCGGCACGCCAGGCGTGAAGATGGTCCGGGGGTTCCTGGAGGTGCGGTGCGTCGACTTTCACGACACCGCCGCCATAGAGAAACACGTCAAAGAGTGGTACCGGAGGCGGGCACAGGTCCAGCTTCCCAGCCGTCTGGAGCTGAACAGGCAGCGGTTCCCCGAGCCGCACGCCGTGCAGCCAACGTCCCTCAGGCTTCAGCGCATGCCCACCCGTTGGGGCTCCACGTCTCCGGCCGGCAGCCTCGTGCTGAACCCGGATCTTATCCGCGCGCCGATGGACTGCGTTGACTATGTTCTCACCCACGAATTGTGCCACCTGCTGGTCCCGAACCATGGCCGGCAGTTCTTTGACCTGCAGCAGCTGGTGATGCCGGATTGGGAGCAGCGGAAACAGCGACTCGAACTCATCATGGCGTAGTACATGAGGGCATCTGGCTGCCCGCGCGGCGCGGACGGACAATGAAGGGACAGCACCAGCCAGCGCTTGTAGGGGCCGCATATGGTTGGCGTGGTTGGGTGCGGACGTTCCTGCGGGTGGGCCGCCGTCGGCCAGGATCGATGCCGATCCGGTGTCCGGCGGATCCGGACCACCATTGCCACACCCGCCTTTAAGTGCCAATGTCGAACCATGACGGAGAACTCGGCAGTCACTGAAGACACGTTCAGCCCGGACGTGACCACCACCCGAAATGATGAGCTGCACCGCTATGAGCTCCACGTCGGCGACAAGCTGGCAGTCGCGATCCGCTTCATCGATGAACCTGGCCATGTGGACTTCATCCACACGGACACGGCGGAGCAGTTCCAGGGACAGGGGCTGGGCAAAGTGCTGGCCCACTTCGCCCTGGATGATGTGGTGGCGTCCGGTAAGCGGATCATCCCGAACTGCCCCTTTATGTACCGGTACCTGCGCAAACACGACTCCTACAACCAGTGCGTCGACTGGCCGGAACCTCCGCCGGCGGGAGCCTGATCCGGCCCGTCTCTGAGCTGCCGGCGCCGCGGTTAGGCTGAGGCTATGACTCCCCACAACACGGCCCCTGCCGACACCACCGCCCTGATCACCGGAGCAACGGCGGGCATCGGGGCGGAATTCGCCCGCCAGCTCGCGGAGCAGGGACACAACGTGGTCCTCGTGGCCCGCGACGCGGCCCGGCTCCGGGCGCGGGCGGAAGAGCTGACACAGCGCTATTCCGTCCGGGCCGAGGTGCTCGCCGCGGACCTCGCGGACGACGGCGGGGTGGCCGCCGTCGTCGCACGGCTGACTGACCCGGCGCGTCCGGTGGAGATACTGGTCAACAACGCCGGGATCGGGCTGCTGCATTCGTTCGCGGACAACAGCATCGCGGACGAGACCAGGCACCTTAAGCTGCATGTGGAGACCGCCATGCAGCTCACCCACGCGGCACTGCAGGGCATGCTGAGCCGGCAGTCCGGCCGGATCATCAACGTCGCGAGCGTCGCGGCGTACCTGCCCCGGGGAAGCTATTCGGCCGCCAAAGCGTGGCTGGTCAGCTTCAGCCGCTGGGCAAACCTCGCCTACTCGAAGCAAGGCATCATGGTGACCGCGGTCTGCCCAGGCTTCACCCACACCGAATTCCACGACCGGATGGGCATGGACAAGAACGTGGCCCCGCGCTGGATGTGGCTGCAGGCCGAGCGTGTGGTCCGGGAGGGCCTGGCCGACAATGCCGGCGGCAAAGCGGTGTCCATCCCGACCAAGCGGTACAAAGTCCTGATTGCGGCCGTCCGGGTGCTCCCGGACAGGCTCCTGGCAGGACCGCCCCGGCGCGCCACGCAGGTTGCACGGACAGCGTCCAGACGCGCCAAAGGCCCGCCCGGCGTTCTTCCCCAATGGGTAGAACACGGAAGGCGGACCTCTTGGGCGGGGCTGTACTACAGAGTCCGGATTAGCCGGAGCGGATCAGGGTGATCCGGGCCGTGCTGCCAGAAAGGCAAGCTCAGGCCTGGGCCGGAACCTTTTCGGGTTCGCGGACCGCCGCTGAATCTGCTGCAGCTGCGGCAAACGGCATGTCCATGTGTTCCAGGTCGATCAGCGGGTTCTCGTCCTGGTTCGCGACGAGATCCCTGGCCTCAGCCTGGGTGTCCACGCTGGGCATGGAACCCGGCAGCGGGCGCCGGGCCGATTCCTTCAGGAAATAGATCGCCACAGCACCGATTGCCGAGGTGGCCATCAGGTAGTAGGCCGGCATCATGTCGTTGCCGGTGGCGCCGATGAGGGCTGCGACGACGAACGGCGTGGTGCCGCCGAAGATGGCTACGGAGAAGTTATACGCGATGCCCATGGCGCCGTAACGGCTCGCCGTCGGGAACTGCGCGGGCAGGGCCGAAGCCAGATTGGCGACGTAGAACGTCACCGGGAAGGCCACCAGGGCGAGACCCAGAAGGGTGGACCAGACGGATCCGACGCCGATCAGCAGAAAAGCGGGTATAACCAGCACAATGGTGCTGCCGGCCCCGATCCAGAGCACAGGGCGGCGCCCGATCCGGTCGGAGAGCTTGCCGGTGAGCGGAATGCAGAGGCTCATGATGACCAGCACTGGGATGGTCAGCAGGGTGCCGTGGACGGGGTCGTAGCCTTTGGATTCCGTGAGGTATGTGGGCATGTAGGACGTCAGGGCGTAACCGGCGGTATTCGCTGCTGCCACCAGGATCATGGCGACGATGAGCGAACGCCAGTAGGCCTTCACAATCCCTACAGGGCTCTTCGAGGCGGCGGCGTCGCTGGCGCTGGCGTCCTTGGAGGTCTCTTCCTGGGCGTCCAGGGTCGCCTGGAACTGCGGGGATTCCTCAATCTTGTTACGGAAGTAGATAGCGATCAGTCCCAGCGGGCCGGCAACCAGGAACGGGATGCGCCAGCCCCACTCCTCCATGGCGCCCTGACCCAGGGTCAGTTGCAGCACGGAGACGAGGGCGGCGCCCAGGGCGAAGCCGAGGTAGCTGCCCATGTCCAGGAAGCTGGCGAAGAAGCCGCGGCGTTTGTCCGGGGCATATTCACTCACGAAGGTGGTGGCGCCGGCGTACTCGCCGCCCGTGGAGAAGCCTTGGACGAGCTTGAGGACAACCAGCAGTGCTGCTGCCCAGATGCCGATCTGCGCGTAGCCGGGCAGGAGGCCGACGGCGAAGGTGCTTGCGGCCATGAGCATCAGCGTGGCCGCAAGAACCTTCTGGCGGCCGATCTTGTCGCCGAGCCAGCCGAAGACGACGCCGCCGAGGGGGCGGGCGATGAAGGTGGCGGCGAAGGTTCCCAGCAGGAACAGGGTCTGGACGGACTTGTCCGCTTCGGGCAGGAACACCGGTCCCATGGTGGTGATCAGGTAGCCGAACACGCCGACGTCGTACCATTCCATGGTGTTACCCACAATGGTGCCGCCGAGTGCTTTCTTGAGCATCGGCTGGTTGACGACGTTGACGTCGGACTCCTTGAGTCGACGGCGCGTCCGTGGCCTTGTTTTTCTGACACCCTTGGGTGCAATTTGGTTGGTTCCGCTGGCGTCCAGGACGCCTGCGGAAGAGTCGGTGGTGCTTCGGTCTTTGGGCATTTGGGCGGCTCCTATGGAGGTCATTTGCTTGCGACTTGTAGCTGCCCCGCTCCGGGCAGGCTTTCAATTTTACGCGATTTCTGTGGAATTTCCGAGTTCGGTGCCGTATCATCCGTTACTTTGGCCCCGGATCGGGGCCGATCGGCCGAATTCTTTTCCGCTGTTTCGCCGCCCCATTGCTAGGAAGCGGCGGCGTTCCCGGCGCCGACGACAAACTTTTTGCCGCGAAGGCCCCCGCGAACCGGATTCGGGCCTGATTCGGGGCTTCCTGCGGCGTCCGGAATGCACTAAGGGTTGGATCGCTTAGGGTTGAATCCAGCGCAGCGCTGATGAGAAGCCACACACAGGAGAGCAGTCCATGACGGGCAAAGACACCGAAAAAAGCAGCGAGACCAATAATGAACCCGGGGCCCAGGCCAAGGACGGCAAGCCGGGGACGCAGGAGGAGCAGGGGAAAGGCATCAAATCCCGCCTGACGGATGCGCAGAAGGAAATGCTCGCCAGCAAGTCGCGGGGCGGTGCCGGGTCCCAAAGCGTGGGCCACAGCCACAAGCCCACCCACGTCAGCGGAAAGCAGGGCCCGGCGGAAAAGAAAGTCCGCTGGTAGCCGCTACAGACAACTCACCCTTGCCGTCCTACCATGGTTGAACGCTGCATTTTACGGCGGTAACGCACGGCTTTTTGGTTGGTACAGCGTTTGTCGGCAAAGCGTTTATTGGTTCAGCGGAAGGGAAGAGCAATGGCGGAACACCATGCCGGAGACGGGATTGAGCCCGGAGTCGCCAGTCATTTGGCTGAATCGATGGATGATGCCCCGGGGCCGGAGACCACCCGCCCCGCGCCGCCCACGCCGTCCGATGGCCAGCAGTGGCCGGACGGAAACGGCAAACATCGGCATCCCAAGGAACACGACGTCAAGCACGGGCGGCCGGGACAGGGTGCCGCGGTGAACGCGGTCCACCGGATCACCCCGCCGGACACGCCGCACTCTTCATAGGAAAAGGCCACTTCCGTCCTGACTCTCCCCAGCCGGGGCGGAAGGAGTGATAGGTCCGGGACATCCTGAATTGGGTGTCCCGGACTTCGCTTTGTCCCCGTCTTGGCGGGCCCCCTCATGGCCAGCCTCCCCCACGGCTGGAGCCCCCTGACGGCCGGGTCCCCTCAGCCCTCCTCGAGCACAACGTCGGCCGGATCCTTGTCCGGCCGCCAGCCGCGCCAGACCGGGTGCCGGAGCTTCCCGCTGCCGGTCCATTCGCCGTAGGTGACCTCGCCGACGAGCGTGGCGCTCACCCAGTGCGCGTCCGAGGCGTCGGCCGCCGGCACCTCGGCGAAGGGGGAGGTCTTGCGGGGCAGGGCATCGAGTTTCTGCCGCAGTTCCTTGAGTTCGCGGGTGCTGAAGCCGCTGCCCACCCGCCCTACGTACCGGAGCTTCGGACCGTCCGGGATCCCCAGCAGAAGCGAACCCACAGACTGCTCGCGCTCGCCCTTCCCCGGCCGCCAGCCGCCGATCACCACTTCCTGGGTCCGCTCAAATTTAAGCTTGAGCCAGGACCGGCTCCGCGCACCGACGTAGCGGCCGTCCGTGCGCTTGGCCATCACGCCTTCCAGCCCCAGCTCCTCGGCGCTTTCCAGGATGCTGCGGATGTCGCCGTCGATCACGTCAGAGAGTTCCGCCGGGCAGCCGGAGGGGTGGAAAAACCGTTCGAGGCCCGCCCGGCGTTCGCTGAGAGGCAGGCGGCGGAGGTCTCTTCCGCCGTCGGCCAGCAGGTCGAACAGCATCAGCCGCACCGGCGTGGACGCCTGTGCCTTCGCGACGTCGGCGGGTCTGATGAGTTTCATCCGGCCCTGCAGCAGCCCGAAATCGGGACGCCCGGCCGGCCCGACGGCGATGATCTCGCCGTCGGCAATGAAGTCCTGCTCCGGCCAGCAGGAGCGGTCCGTCAGCTCCGGGTAGCTGGCGGACATGTCTTTGCCGTTGCGGCTGATGAGGCGGATCCTGTCCGCGTCACCCACCACCAGGGCGCGCACGCCGTCCCACTTCAGTTCAAACTGCCAGTCCTTGTCCGGCAGGTCCGCTGTGGTTCCGGAGCTGGCCAGCATGGGGCTGACGTCCGCCAGGTCCGGGGCAGGCTGCACCGGGCCACCGTCCCCGCTTACCGGGGCGGCCTCCGCCGGATGCCCCGGTTTCGACCACTCATTGTCCATCAGGTGGATGAGCCACTGGTCCCCGCCGCGGCCGGTGTGGATCAGGGCGAAGCGGCGGGTGCCACCGAGGCCGCCGTCGTCTGACCCCGTGAGGGTGGCGATGACTTCTTTGCCGGCGATCCACTTTTCGTAGTCGTAGTAGCCGCGGTCCCAGATACTGACGCTGCCGGCCCCGTACTGGCCCTTCGGGATGGTGCCCTCGAAATCCGCGTAGTCCAGCGGGTGGTCCTCGGTCTGGACCGCCAGATGGTTCGTCGTTTTGCTGGTGGGGACGCCCTTGGGCAGCGCCCAGGACACCAGCACGCCGTCGCGCTCCAGCCTGAAGTCGAAGTGCAGGCGGCTGGCGTGGTGTTCCTGGATAACGAACTTCTCCCGGCGGGTGCCGCCGTCGGGTTCCCGGTGCCGCTCGGCCGTGAACGGCTCCGGGGTGGCACCCGCGTTCCGCTTGGTGCGGTATAGCTCCAGCCGGGAGTCTGAGGCGCCGCCGCCGCCGTCGTCGTCCGGACCGGCAGACGGCGAACCGGCGGCCTGGCTGCCCGGATGCTTTCCGCCGGAGATGGCGGCGAACGGGTCCTTCCCGGCCCCCACCCGCTGCGCTACCTCCCGGTAGTCCAGCTGTTGCAGGGACGGGACACCGAGTTCGCGCCAGGTCCGGGGCGCCGCCACCAGGGGCCTGGGCCGCCCGCGGAGGGAATAGGGAACGATCGTGGTCTTCGCGGCGCTGTTCTGGCTCCAGTCCACCAGGACCTTGCCGGTGCGCAGGGTCTTCTTCATGTCGCTCACGGCCAGGTCCGGATGGTCGGCCTCCAGCGAACGCGCCAGTTCATGGGCGAACTCCGAGATCTGCTCTGAGCTTCGCGTCCCGTCCAGGGCTGCGTAGAGGTGGATGCCCTTGCTGCCGCTGGTCACCGGAACCGGGTCCAAGCCAACGTCCTGCAGGATGGCGCGGGCCAGCCTGGCGACCTCCGCGCACTCCGCCAGCCCGGCGCCCTCGCCGGGGTCCAGGTCCAGCACCAGCCGGTCCGGCGGTAGCTGGTTGCCGCGGGAATCCACACGCCACTGCGGGACATGGAGCTCCAGTGCGGCGATCTGCGCCAGCCAGGCAAGCGTGGCCGGATCATTGACCAGCGGGTACTGGATGGTGCGCTCCTTGTGCTTGATGGAAGAGCGCGGCACCCAACCGGGGGTCGAGTCGTCCAGGTTCTTCTGGAAGAACATCTCACCCGGGGCCGCGGCGGTCCCCACCCCGTGGACCCAGCGTTTGCGGGTGGCCGGCCGGTTGGCGGCTGCCGGGATCAGCACCGGAGCGACGGCGGCGTAGTAGGCCAGGACATCGGCCTTGGTGGTACCGGTCTCCGGGTACATGACTTTGTCCAGGTTGGTCACCACAATTTCGCGGCCGGCAACCCGGACCCGCTGTTTGCCGTTGGACGGCGGCTTCTCAGGCAAGGCTCTTCACCTCCGCGCAACTGTGAGGTTCACTTGATCCATGAGAGCCATCTGGAAAGGCGCAATAGCGTTCGGGCTGGTCAACGTGCCCGTCAAGGTCTACAGCGCGACTGAAGATCACGACATCAGCCTGCATCAGGTCCACAACGCCGACGGCGGCCGGATCCGCTACCAGCGCCGCTGTGAGGTCTGCAGCAAGATCGTGGACTACGAGGATATCGACAAGGCCTACGAGGAGGAGGGCCGCACCGTGGTCCTCAGCCGGGAGGAGCTCAAGTCCATCCCGGCCGAGAACAGCCACGAGATCGACGTCGTGCAGTTTGTCCCGGCCGAGCAGCTCGACCCCGTCACGTTCGAGAAGAGCTACTACCTCGAACCGGACTCCAAATCGCCCAAGGCGTACACGCTGCTGCGCCGGGCCCTGGAGGACACGGACCGGGTGGCCATTGTCCAGTTCGCCCTGCGGGAGAAGACCCGGCTGGGGGCCCTGCGTGTCCGGGGCGACGTGCTGATGCTGCAGGCCCTGCTCTGGGCCGACGAGGTGCGCGAGGCCAGCTTCCCGTCGCTGGAAACGTCCGTCCGGATCTCCGCCCAGGAACGGGAAATGTCCGCGGCGCTGGTGGATTCGATGGCTGCCGATTTCGAGCCGGACCAGTTCACCGACGACTACCAGGCCCAGCTCCGCACCCTGATCGAGGCGAAGCTGGACAAGGGCGAGTCGCTCGACACCGAGGAGACCTTCGGGCCCCCCGCCGCCGAATCCGGCGACGGCGAAGTGATCGACCTGATGGAAGCGCTCAAGCGGAGCCTGGCCAAGAAGCGCGGAGGTGGCGCGGCTTCCGCGGCGGACACGACAGCTGCCAAGCCCGCCGCGAAGGCGACTGCCAAGCCCGCCGCGAAGGCAACGGCGAAGGCGGCGGCGGCCAAAGCCGGATCCGGTGCTGTCAAGGCCGCGTCGACGACCGCCGCGAAAACAGCCCGCCCTGAGGCCGCCGTGAAAAGCACGCGCAAAGAGGCTTGAGCCCAGGCTGCGGCCCGCGGGCATCGGGATCAGGAGTTCCCGAGCACGGAAATGTGCCCGCTTTCCGTCGTCGGCATGGCTACCGTGGCCGCTGGCCGTAGAGGGGTTCGAACATCGCCTCGACGCCTTCCTGCACTCCTGCCACGGTTCGCCTCTGCTGGACTGGTACTCGTTCTGCGGCGCCCTGGGGTGGAAATGCCGCGAATCCCAAACTATCGGCGCAGGAGTGCTGTGACAAGCACGTAATACGTGTGCTTAGGGCGGAGGTGCGGGGCATGTCCGGGCGGCCGCCGCATGTCAGGCTGCTATTCGGCGTCGTGGTCCGTTTCGAGGATCTGGACCAGACGCTCCAGGGCGCCGTCGGCGCCGTCGCCCTCGGCGCGCAGCACCACAACCTCGCCGTGCGATGCGCCGAGGCTCATCAGGGACAGGATGCTGGCGGCGTCCATGGCCTCGTCTTCCGGTTCGCCCAGCCGGGCGATGGTGATTTCGAGATCGAACTCGCCTGCGGCCTCGGCAAAGATGGCGGCCGGGCGGGCGTGCAGCCCTACGCGGCTGGCTATGGTGGCGTTGCGTTCGGTCATTTCTGCTCCTTGTATATCAACGTGCGAGTTCTCGGGTGTGGAACTGGGGCCGGCTCGGCTGCGTCAGACGGAAACGGGAACCGGTTCCACCGTATCAACGGGCTTCTTGACCGCCCAGCGCTTGAGCGCGATCACGGCCAGCGCGCTGACAATGGTGCCGGCGATGATCGAGATCACGAACATCAGCAGGTTGCCAATGGCGAAGAACACGAAGATACCGCCGTGGGGGGCCTGCGAGGTGACGCCAAAGGCCATGCTGAGAGCACCGGTGAGGGCGCCGCCCACCATGCTGGCGGGGATGACACGCAACGGGTCGGCCGCGGCGAACGGGATGGCGCCTTCGGAGATGAAGGAGGCGCCCAGCAGCCACGCAGCCTTGCCGTTCTCGCGCTCGGCCAGGCTGAAGAGCTTCCTGTCCAGGACTGTGGCCAGGGCCATCGCCAGCGGCGGGACCATGCCGGCAGCCATCACGGTTGCCATGATCTGCCACGGCGCCTGGTTGCTGGCGCTGCCGGCGCTTAGGCCGGCGACGGCGAAGGCGTAAGCCACCTTGTTGACCGGACCGCCGAGGTCAAAGCACATCATGAGGCCAAGGATGATTCCCAGCACCACGGCGGATGCCCCGGTCATGCCCGAGAGCCAGCTGTTGAGTGCTGCGCTTAGGCCTGCGATGGGACCGCCGAGAACCAGGAACATCAGGCCGGAGGCAAAAATGGAGGCAAGCAGCGGAATGATCACCACAGGCATCAGGCCGCGGAGCCAGCGCGGGACCTGCCAGGTCCCGATCAGGTGCGCCATGTAGCCCGCGAGCAGGCCGCCGACGATGCCGCCGAGGAAGCCGGCACCCATAAAGCCGGCGACGGCGCCGGCGACGAAGCCCGGCGCAATACCCGGCCGGTCGGCGATTGCGTAAGCGATGTAGCCCGCCAGCGCGGGAACAAGGAAGCCCATGGAGAGGGCGCCGATCTTGAACAGCACCGCGCCGAGGTAGATCGCGAGGCCGCCGTCGGGAAGGTTGCCGAAGTTGTTCTCCAGCACCACTTTGTCGGCGACTTCGGTGATGTCGTAACCGCCGAGGAGGAAGCCCAGTGCGATCAGCAGGCCGCCGCCGGCGACGAAGGGGATCATGTAGCTGACACCGGTGAGCAGGGCCTTCTTCAGCTTCTGGCCGATGTGCTCGCCCTGTTCCTCGGCGTCGTGCTGGGCCTGTTCCTCGGCGCCATAGTGCGGCACGCGGCGGGCGTACGGGTTGTCCGCCGCCGCGAGGGCTTCCTGGATCATCTTCGCCGGCTCGTCGATGCCGCGCTTGACGGGCGCGTTAACGACCGGTTTGCCGGCGAAGCGCTCCTTGCCGCGGACGTCCACGTCCACTGCGAAGATCACGGCGTCGGCGGCGGCGATGACCGCAGGGTCCAGCGGCTTGGCGCCGGAGGAGCCCTGCGTCTCGACCTGGAGGTCCACGCCGGCTTCCTTGGCCGCGGCCATGAGTGAATCGGCGGCCATGTAGGTGTGCGCAATGCCGGTGGGGCAGGCGGTGACTGCCACGAGCCGCCTCGGTTCCCTGCCCGCGGAGCTTGCGGCCCCGGATGTGGAGGTGGCAGACACCGCAGCGGCGGCCGGAGCCGCGGAGGCGTGGGCCGCCGGCTTGTCCGCCAGCGCGCCTTCGACGAGTTCCACAACGTCGGCCTGCGACTTGGCGGCGCGCAGGGCCGCGGTGAAATCTTTCCTGATCAGGGACCGGGCCAGCCTGGAGAGGAGCTTGAGGTGCTCCTGGTCCGCGCCTTCGGGTGCCGCGATGAAGAAGATCAGGTCCGCGGGGCCGTCTTTGGCGCCAAAATCGACCGGGCGGGAGAGCCGTGCCATCGCAAGGGTCGGTTCGGTGACCGCCGTCGAACGGCAGTGCGGGATGGCGATCCCGCCCGGGACGCCGGTGGCGGTCTTCGACTCCCGGGCGAAGGCGTCGGCGAAGAGGCCTTCGGCTTCGGTGGCGCGTCCGTTGGCCGCAACTTTGCCTGCCAGGTGCCGGATCACGTCCGCGGGCGAGCTGCCCAGGTTCTGGTCGAGCTCGACCAGTTCGGTAGTAATGAGCTGAGTCACTGTCAATCCTTCCGGAGGGCCGTGATGGTTACGGCATCGGGGGTGGTTTGGTGGACTGCCGGGACTGTGGAGCCCGGCAGCGAAGCGGCGGCGGCCCCATGGGCCACCGCCTGACGGAGGCAATCGGCCGGGGCGGCGCCCCGGCTGGAGGCGAGGAGGTAGCCGGCCAGCGAGGAATCGCCGGCTCCTACCGTGCTCACGGCAATGACCGGCGGGTGCGTGGCCAGCCACGCGCCGTCGGCCGTCACAAGCACCGCGCCCCTGGCGCCGAGTGTGGCCAGTACGGCACCCACTCCGGAACGCACGACGGCGGCGGCGGCCGCCGCGGCAGCCGCCGGATCAGCTTCGAGCTCCTCGGCGGATTTGAGCGTTGCGAATCCGGCTGCGGCAGCCAGCTCCGCCAGTTCCTCGGCATTGGGTTTCAGCAGGTCCGGTTTTCCCGCTGCGTCGCCGGAGATGGCGGCGGCGAGCGGTCCGCCGGAGGAGTCGACGGCGATGTGGGGTGCCGCATTGCCGTGATCCATGGAGCGCAGCCGCCGGGTGACGGTGGCGTAGAAATCGGCCGGGACCCCGGGCGGGAGCGAGCCGGCCAGGACCACCCAGCTGGCACCGCGGGAGTGTTCCAGCAGCAGCCCGATCAGGGCCTCTTGCTGGTCCACACTCAGAACCGGGCCGGGTTCGTTGATTTTTGTGGTGACGCCGCCGGGCTCGGTGAGCGCCACGTTGCTGCGCAGCGGCTCCCCGATGGGGAGGGCGGCAAAGGGGACGTCGCCCTCCCGCAGCCCGGCGAGGACAGGATCGGCTTCGGCGCCGGGCAGCACGGCGATGGTCGTGAGCCCGGAGGCGACGAGGGCGCGGGACACGTTGACTCCCTTGCCCCCGGATTCCTGCCGGACCGAGACAGCACGTTGGACTTCGCCGCGGAGCAGGGGTCCGGGCAGGGCCACCGTGCGGTCCAGGCTCGGGTTGGCGGTCAGGGTGACAATCATGCGACCACCACCTCGACGCCGGCGTCCGCCAGGGCTTCGGCCAGCTCCCGGCTGGGGTTCGTATCAGTGATCACGGTATCCAGATCTTTCAACGAAGCGAACTGGACCAGCGTTTCGGCGTCCAGCTTGGATGCATCGGCCAGCACCACAATGCGGCGCGCCGAGTGGACGAAGGCAGCCTTAACAGCGGCTTCTTCAGGATCAGGAGTGCTCAGCCCGAAAGCTGCATGGATGCCGTTGGTGCCGATAAAGGCGATGTCGGGACGGATCCGACGAGCGGCTTCCACGGTGGACTGGCCAACGGCGGCCTGGGTGATGCCGCGGACCTTGCCGCCCAGCAGGTGCAGGGCGATGCCGGGTTCGCCGGACAGTTTTGTCGCGATGGGCAGCGAGTGGGTGATGACCACCAGTTCCGCGCCGGGCTCTGAGCTGGCGGCAGTCGCGGCCATCCGGGTGGCCAGGAGTGCCGCGAGGGCCTCGGTGGTGGATCCGGCGTCGATCAGGATGCTGCCGGTGCCGTCCCGCGGGATGAGCGCCAGGGCGGCCTCGGCAATCCGGGTCTTTTCCGGTTGCCGTTGGACGATCCGCACCAGGATGCTTTCCTCGTTGGTGCTGAAACGATCCGCGGACACGGCCCCGCCGTGGACCCGGCGCACGCTGCCGGTTGTTTCAAGGGCGGCGAGGTCTCTGCGGACGGTTTCGGTGGTGATGCTGAAGCGCTCCGCGAGGTCCGTGACGCTGGCCCGGCCGCTGCCGGCAATGAGTCCCACGATCAGCTGTTGGCGTTCCTCGGCGAACACTGGCTCTCCCTTGCGTCAGTACTGCGGACCCTCCTGCCGCCTCAGTGATCGCCATCACACGAAGTGGAGTTGCTTGACTTTATCTTTGAATATGTGGCTTTGTCAATGGAAAGCAACAAGAACGAAGAATGGTTCGCCCGTTCCGCGGGGGACATGTCCATTTTTCGCGCCGGGGAATGGGCAGAGTGGGATTATGTCCAGCCGTGGCCCCGGGCGCGGGGCATGTCCGCCGGGGCGGGCAGGGTGGACGGGCCGGGCGGGGCATGGCCTTAATGCCGGAAGCCGGGCCGGACCTCACGGTCCGGCCCGGCTTCAAGGTGTTTCGCTCCGGGTGTCTCGCTCCGGCGCCCGCGGGTGCCGTGGATCCAGGGCTCAGATACCGGCGTCCCGGCTCTCGTTCCGGGTGATGGTCTCGCCCGTGTTGGGGTCAACGACGGAGCGGGTTTCGCTGACCCGGCGGGTGCGGCTGCGGCCGGGGGAAGCCAGGACCAGGGAGGCGATCAGTCCGATCACACCGACCGCTATCAGAATGTAGCCGACCATTGTCTGGTCGACGTTTGGGATCAGGCCCGGGGTGATGGCCCAGGCGAGGATGGCGCCGAGGGCGATGAGGAAAACAGAGGAACCGATTCTCACGACTTGCTCCTTTTGTCCGGTGGGACGATGGGTGTTGCTAAGCATGCTGTCCAAAGTCACGCTACAGCCCGATACCTGGCGTTTCAACGCTTTCTGACTGCGCCCCGCCGGGGAAATCCTGCGTGCCGGCGGCCACCGCCTGCTTTTCTGCGCCGATTCCCGGCACTGCGCCCGACCCCGTAGCGAAGTCTGTGGCGTGCCCGGTGCGGCGGGCGGCACGTATTCTTGAAGGGGGCCTGGCATTAGTTTTTCAAGCACGCCCGCCCTCGCACTCGCGGCGGGCCTCACAGAAGCATGGTTGGAAATGTCTGAACTTATCCCCAGGGTTGTCGTTACCGGATTGGGCGCGGTGACCCCGGTGGGCGGTACCACCGACGAGACTTGGTCCGCGCTGTTGGCCGGGCGCTCCGGAATCGCGGCGCTCGACGATGACTGGGCGCAGGGACTGCCTGTCCGGATGGCCGGCCGGGTGACCGCGGATATCGCTTCGCAGCTCTCCACCCCCGAATACAAGAGGATGGACCGGTGCGGACACCTGGCGCTCATTGCAGCCAGGGAAGCGTGGGAGCAGGCCGGCCGCCCGGATGCCGACCCGGAGCGCCTGGCGGTGGTGATCGGCTCCGGCTACGGAGGCCTGGACACCACGCTGGAGCAGGCCAGGACTCTTGATGCCAGCGGCCCCCGCCGGGTCTCCCCGCACACCCTCACCCGGATCATGACCAACGCCCCGTCCGCCTGGGTCTCCATGGACACCGGCGCCAAAGGCGGTGCAAGGACTCCGGTGAGCGCGTGCGCCTCAGGGGCGGAAGCTATCTCCCAGGCGGCGGACATGATCCGGGCCGGGTCCGCGGACGTGGTGATTGCCGGCGGTGTGGATGCCTGCATCAACGGCCTGATCATCAGCGGATTCGCGCAAATCCGGGCGCTGTCCACGCGGAACGATGACCCGCTGTCCGCATCGCGGCCCTTCGACCGGGACCGGGACGGCTTCGTGCTGGCGGAAGGCGCCGCAATCCTGGTGCTGGAACGCGAAGACCATGCGGTCGCCCGCGGCGCCGACATATTGGGCGTCGTCGCCGGGACCGCGGTGACGTCCGACGCCGTCGACATCGTCGCTGCGGATCCGGCCATGCAGCGCCGCGTGATGGAAAAAGCAATTGCCGCGGCAGGACTCGCGCCGGAGGACATCGGCCTGGTCCACGCCCACGCGACCTCCACCCCGGTGGGGGACCGTCTGGAAGCGGAAGCCATCAAGGCCGTCCTCGGAAAGCAGGTTCCGGTCACGTCAACGAAGTCACTCACCGGGCATCTCCTCGGCGGCGCCGGAGCGCTCGGGGCCCTTGTGGTGGTCCAGGCGTTGCGGACCGGAGCATTCCCGGGCACGCGCAACCTCGAAGACCCGGACGAAGGTATGGAGCTCAATCTCAGCCAGGAAACAGTCGCAGGCCTCCCTGCCAGGGCAGGACTGGCCAACGCCTTCGGCTTTGGCGGCCACAGTACGGCCCTGGTAATCACCGAAAGCTAGGCTGTCCCCATGGAGACAGTCGTCTGGTCAAAGCCGGAACACGAACGCGCCGGCACGCCGCTGCTGGTCATGATGCACGGCTACGGCACCGACGAATCCCGGATGGTGAAACTCTTTGACAGCCTGCCGTCCGGGCTCAGCTGCGCCGCGCTGCGCGGCCCCAAGGAGATCGGCGACCACTCCGGCTGGTTCCTGCTGGACTACTTCCTGACCCATGACTTCGCGGACGTCATTGCGTCCACGAACGCCGTGTTCAGCTGGATCGACACCGTCAAGGCGAAGCACAGCAGCGTGAGCCTGCTGGGCTACTCCCAGGGCATGGCCATGGCCAGTACCCTGCTGCGCCTGCGGCCCACTCAGTTCCGGGCCGTCGTCGGGCTGTCCGGGTTTGTCCTGGACAACGAACTCCTGGCCCTGAGCGAATCGTTCGAGACGCCGCCGCCGTTCTTTTGGGGGCGGGATAAGGACGATGTGATCATCAACGACGCCGCCACGGAACACACCGAGGAATGGCTGCACGGGCACACCCAGCTCACGGCGCGCAGCTATCCCGGAATGGGGCACTCCATCTCCAAGGCCGAGCTTGTGGACGTCAGCGCTTTCCTGCGCCATTACGCGCTGCGCTGAGCGGGGCTCCCGGCCGGAAAGTCCCTTCGGGCACCAGGACCCCGATGATCCGTCGCCATTCGTCCATTTGCGAGCCAATTTTGCCAGCCTTTATACTCGGGGTCGGCCATGTTTGCGGCCGACGACGACCGGGGGAGGAAAGGGCAGGCCCCCGTTCTGCAGGCTAAGACTATGCTGCAGGCCAAGACCCCGTGCCTTACCGTCCAGGCCCGAATCAACACGGACACCGCACCCCCTGGCGCCAGAGCTGCCGCCGCGAACCTCGAGAGTTGCGACGCAGCCGCCCTCCGGACGCACTTGAATTCCCCGCGCAACTTCTTGCCCCCGCGCAAGGACCTGCAGGACTTTACACGGGCCCACGCCAAAGCACTCGCCCGGGGCCGGCCGCGGCCCGCACAATGTCACCCCCGGTGTGCCCACGACGTCACCCCGGTGCGTCGATGGCTGGCGCCCCACCGTCCCCACCGCCTTCCGCCCCCACGGATCCGGATGCCCACCTATCCGGATGCCACCGTCTGAAAGGACCTTCGACCCATGACTGAGCTTCCCGACGCTAGCTGGACCGGCGCCTCCGCCATCCTCTTTGACCTCGACGGCGTCCTGACCCCCACCGCGACCGTGCACGAGCGCGCCTGGCAGGAACTCTTCGACGGCTTCCTGCAGACGGTCCCCGAGGCCGCAGGCTACCGCGAGAGCGATTACTTTGACCACATCGACGGCAAACCCCGCTTCGACGGCGTCCGCGACTTCCTCGCGTCCCGCGGCATCGTCCTGCCGGAGGGCCCGCCGGACGACGATCCCGCGCACAGCACGGTCCATGGCCTGGGCAACCGCAAGAACAGGGTCTTCAACGACATCGTGGAAGCGGGTGGAGTGAAGCCCTTCGCAGGCTCCGTCCGCTTCGTCGACGCCGTGCTGGCCCGCGGACTCAAGCTCGCCGTCGTCTCCTCCTCCCGCAATGCCCCGGCCGTCCTCAAGGCAGCCGGACTCTCTGACTACTTCCCGGTGGTGGTGGACGGCGTCGTCGCGGTGGCCGAAGGGCTGCCCGGCAAGCCCAGCCCGGCCACCTACGACTACGCGGCCCGGCTGCTGGGCCTGCCCGGCGAGGAATGCGTCGTCGTCGAGGATGCCGTCTCGGGTGTTCAGGCCGGAAGAGCGGGGAGCTTCCACTCCGTGATCGGCGTGGACCGGGGAGCGGGGCGGCAGACACTGCTCGACGCCGGCGCCACCGTCGTGGTCAACGACCTCGCCGAACTGCTCTAGCTCCGCACGCACCGCACGACTCCTCGCCGCACGACCTTCACCGCAGCACCTCTCCGCACTGCTTTACCGCCCCAAAAGGAATCCCCACCATGGCCCTCATCACCGCTGACCGCGCCCGGTTCCCCAACGACCCCTGGCAGCTCGTCGAGACCGTCCACCTCCCCGGCAACGCGGGCACCCTCGAAACGCTCTTCAGCCTCGGCAACGGGCACCTGGGCATCCGCGGCGCGCATTGGGCGGCCGCCGACGCCGATCTGCCGGGCAGTTTCATCAACGGCTTCCACGAGACCTGGGACATCAAGCACGCCGAAAATGCGTACGGCTTTGCCCGCACGGGCCAGCGGATCCTCTACATCCCGGACGCGAACAACTTCACCGTGGTCATCGACGGTGAAACGCTGAGCCTGGACGAATCCACCGTGCTGGACTACCGGCGCAGCGTTGACTTCACCACCGGCATCTACGAATGCCGGATCACCTGGCAGTGCCGCTCCGGCGCCACTGTGACCACCACGGAACGCCGCGCCGTCGGTTACCAGACCCGCGGGGCGCTCGGCATCTCGCTGGAGCTCGCCGCGGACCGCGAGATCTCCGCGGACGTGACGTCCTCCGTGATCAACCGCCAGGACCAGCCGGTGGAGGACCACTCGGCGCATGACCCGCGCCGGTCCGGCCGGCACGCCGGACGTGTTCTGCTGCCGCTGCGCCTCGACGGCGGCGACGGCTCGCTGCGCCTGTCCTGGGAAACCGCCGAGTCCCGGCAGCGCATCGGCATGGCCGTGGACCACTGGACGTCCGCGGGACTGCAGCCCTTCGACACCCTGGTGCACGAGGATGACAGCAGCGTCCGCTACGTCCTGGCTGTCGGCGCGGACCAGCCGTTCGTGCTGGAAAAGAGCGTCAGCTACGCCGTCGGACAGTCCTCGGCGGACCTGGCCGACGACGCCGAAGCCGGACTCAAGCCGATCGCGGAGATCTTCGCCGAAAGTACCGCGCACTACCGCGACTACTGGACCACGAGCGACATCGTGCTGGCCGGCCAGGCCGAGCTTCAGCAGGCCGTCCGCTGGAACCTCTTCCAGCTGGCGCAGGCAACGGCGTGCGCCGACGTCGCCGGCATCCCGGCCAAGGGCGTCAGCGGCTCCGGCTACGAGGGGCACTACTTCTGGGACCAGGAGGTATACCTGATGCCGTACCTGACGTACACCAGCCCGGGGAACGCCCGCCAGGTCCTGGAGTTCCGCCACGCGATGCTGCCCGAGGCCAAGATCCGTGCCAAGGAGCTTAGCGTCGACGGCGCCCTCTTTCCCTGGCGGACCATCAACGGCCTCGAGGCCAGCGCCTACTACGCCGCCGGCACCGCCCAGTTCCACATCGCCGCCGCGATCGCCTTCGCCACCAACCGCTACAGCTGGGCCAGCGGCGACCAAAATTTCCAGGAATCCCTCGGCTCCGAGCTGCTGGTCGAAACCGCCCGGATGTGGGTCTCGCTGGGATTCTTCGGCAAGGACGGGCTGTTCCACATCCACGGCGTCACCGGCCCGGATGAGTACACCGCCGTCGTCAATGACAACCTGTACACAAACGTTATGGCGCGCTTCAACCTGCGCGCCGCTGCGGCGCTGGACCACCCGGAGATCGACGACGCCGAACGCCAGGTCTGGGAGCAGGCCGCCAACCGGATGCAGCTGCCCTACGACGAGGACCTCCAGGTCCACTCGCAGGACAACGACTTTATGACCCTGGAGCCGTGGGACTGGAGTACCCCGCGGTCGCAGTACCCGCTGCTGCTGAATTTTCACCCCCTGGTGATCTACCGGCACCAGGTGCTCAAGCAGGCCGACACCGTGCTGGCCATGTTCCTGCAGTGGCAGGACTTCACCGCCGAGGAGAAGCGCCGCGCCTTCGATTTCTACGATCCGATCACCACCGGCGATTCCACCCTGTCCGCGTGCGTCCAGGGCATCATGGCGGCCGAAGTCGGCTACGGCGCGGCCGCGCTGGAGCACTTCACCCACGCGCTGTTCATTGATCTGGACGACACCCACGGCAACACGATCGACGGCGTGCATATCGCCTCCACCGGCGGCGTGTGGAGCTCACTGGTCAGCGGCTTCGCCGGCCTGCGCGACCAGGGCGCGGTGCCGTACTTCGACCCGCGGCTGCCCGCTGAATGGGACGGACTCGACTTCCACCTGAAGATCCAGGGCCGGCTGCTACAGGTCGGGCTGGAACAGGGCGCCATCAGCCTCACGGTCCGCGAAGGCGCCCCGCTGGAGGTCGACGTCCGCGGCGAGCTGATCACCCTGGACCGCGATCCGGTGCGGGTGCCGCTGGCACCCGTGGCGACGCCCGAGCCCACGATCTTCCCCAGCGGACTCCCGACGGCGTCCATCCCGATCGTGCGCGCCGGCGTCTAAGCCTTGCTACAGCAACGCGGGGTCACTTAGCGCCCATTCCGGACCGCCGGACGGGCGCTAAGTGACCCCGCGTTGCTTCGGACCGGGCCGCGCCGGGCTCGACGCTTCGGAGCCGACCGGGGTATCCGGGGTATCCGCGTTAGCGGGGGCGACCTGGGCATCGGGGGTATCCGCGGCGGCCGGGGCGTTATCGCCGCGGTGCAGCGGGTGGGAAATTTCGTCTGCCGGCATCCTCGCCACCAGCATGGCGACCACGGCCATGACGGGGCATACAGTTCCGGCCACGAGGAAGATCAGCCACACCGGCAGGACCTCGGCGGCGGGGCCGGCGAGGGCCATGGAGACCGGCATGAGGGCCAGCGAGACGAAAAAGTCCAGGCTCGAGACCCGGCCCAGCAGATGCGGCGGGACCCGGCGCTGCAGCAGTGTCCCCCAGATGACCATGCCGACGCCGCCGGTGGCGCCGAAAATGAACAGGGCGGCCGCCAGGGCCCAGAAGCTGTCCATGATGCCGACAGCGGCGATCGGCAGGCTGCCCGCACCCCAGCTCACCATCATGACGCTGAGGTAGCGGCGCGGGAGCGGGAACGAGGCGGTGGCCAGCGAGGCCGCGGCTCCTCCGACGCCCATGATCGCGAGCAGGAAGCCGAACATGCGGGAGTCTCCGCCGAGCTGGTCCCGGGCCACGAACGGTACCAGGACCTCGATGGGGCCGATCAGGAACAGCACGGAAATGCAGGCCCACAGCAGGGTCCACAGCAGCCACGGCGTCCGGACGGTGTAGCTGACACCCTCGCGGAGATCGTGCAGCAGAGACGTCTTGGCGCGCGCCTGACCGGCGCCCTCCTCGCGGGCTGCGCTGCTTTTGCTGTGGGGTGCCGGTGCGGCTGCCAAAGGCCGGCGCCGGAGGAAGTTCAGGATTGAAAAGGCCAGCAGGTGGCAGGCCGCAACCCCCGTGACGGCGTACGCAGGGGACAAGGCCGCCACCAGGATGCCCGCCACCGCCGGACCGGCGGCCTGTTGCAGGATAGGCCGTATGGTGCCCTCCATGCCGTTGGCCGCGAGGAGGTCCTCGGCGGGCAGGATCCGGGGCAGGATGGCCGAGTAGGCGGGAAAGAAAAAGGCCGCCCCGACGCCGAGCACAAACGCCCCAAGCGCCAGATGCCAGAGCTGCAGCAAGCCCGCCATGGCCAGCCCGCTGATGGTTGCGATGACGGCCAGGTTGGCGCCCTCCACCGCGATGATCAGGAGCCGCTGCGGCAGCCGGTCCGCCGCGATGCCGCCGGCCAGGACAAAGGCGACTAAACCCACGCTGCCGGCCGCGGCCACGAGGGAGAGTTCCAGCGGGCCTCCGCCGAGGTGGATCACCTCGTAGACCATCGCAACGGCCCACATCCCGGAACCGAAGATGGAGATGGCCAGGGCCGCGATCAGCACCCGGTATTCGCGGTGCGCGAACGGGCGGAGGGCTCTCAATGCGCGCATGGATTCAGTCTAGGTGTCCGGCCAGTTGGAGGAACGGCGGATTTCGATTGCCAAGGACCGGATGGAATAGGCGGCGGACCGTCCGGGTTGCCGCCTAATAGGACGGGCTACCTCATCGAGACAGCCCGTTCCGACATACTGGGCCCGGACCGCCTTCAAGCTGATCGAATGCGGCGGCCGCGGCACTGATCGAGCTTCACTAGCCAGAAACGGAGATGGTGGATTTATGACTGCCTACAAGACAGTAAACCCCGCAACCGGAGAAACGATGAAGGAATTCCCGCTCGCGACCGCGGGCGAGGTGGAGCAGGCGCTCGCAGCCTCGAAGAAAGCCTTCGCCGACTGGCGATCGGCCCCGGTGGAGGCCCGTGCCAAGGTCATTGCCCGGGTGGCCGAGCTGTACCGGGAGCGGCGGGACGAGCTGGCCTGGCTGATCGCCACCGAAATGGGCAAACCACTGGCCCAGTCGCGGGGCGAGGTGGGCCTCGTGGCCGACATCTACTCGTATTACGCCGAAGAAGGCCCGTCCTTCCTGCAGGACGAACTGCTGGACGTCAAGGGCGGCGGCGAGGCCGTTGTCCGTTCCGCACCCGTCGGCCCGCTCCTGGGCATCATGCCGTGGAACTACCCCTATTACCAGGTGGCGCGGTTCGCCGCCCCCAACCTGGTCCTCGGCAACACCATCCTTCTCAAGCACGCCGGCAGCTGCCCGCAGTCTGCCCTCGCGATCGAGCAGATCTTCAAGGATGCCGGACTCCCGGAGGGCGCCTACATCAACGTGTTCCTGAGCAACGAGCAGGTAGCCGGGGTGATCGCCGATGACCGCGTCCAGGGTGTCTCGCTGACCGGAAGCGAGCGGGCCGGAGCGGCCGTCGCCGAGGTGGCGGGCCGGAACCTGAAAAAGTACGTGCTGGAACTGGGCGGCAGCGATCCGTTCATCGTGCTCGACTCCGACGACCTCGATGCCACTGTCAAGGCCGCGGTCAGCGGCCGGATGGGCAATGCCGGGCAGGCCTGCACCGCCTCGAAGCGGTTCATCATCCTCGAGGACCTCTACGAGGCGTTCGTGGAGAAATTCACCGCCCGGATGTCCGCGATCAAGCCGGGAGACCCGCTCCTGGCGGACACCCGGTTCGGCCCGCTCTCCTCGCAGAGCGCCGCAGACGGCCTGATCGAACAGATCCAGGACGCCGTGGACAAGGGCGCAACCCTGAGGACCGGCGGACACCACGTCGACGGCCCCGGCGCCTTCGTGGAACCCACCGTGCTCACTGACGTGACCCCGGGCATGCGTGCGTTCTCCGAAGAGCTGTTCGGCCCGGCAGCGGTCATCTACAAGGTGGGCACGGTGGAGGAGGCCATCGAACTGGCCAACGGTTCCCCTTATGGCCTCGGCGGCGCGGTCTTCAGCGCCGACGCAGAGAAGGCCAAGGACGTGGCGGACCGGCTGGACACCGGCATGGTGTTCATCAATTCCGTGGCCGAGACGCAGGCGGACCTGCCGTTCGGCGGGGTCAAGCGTTCCGGCGTCGGGCGTGAGCTGGCTCGATTCGGGATGAATGAGTTCGTCAACAAGAAGCTCATCCGGACCCCGCGCTAACCCCAATGCCGTTCGGTTAGCGGCCTGGGTCCGGCGTCAAGGCTGTGGGAGATCGGCGTGTCACCGGGTTAAGCTGGCGTGGCTCCTGTTTGAGTAGTTCGGTCCTCCAAGACTGATCTACCCATACGGGAGCCACGATGTCCGATTCTGCCATTAATCATGCTCCGGGG
>NZ_JAXCID010000040.1:0-38987 GCF_035985125.1 Arthrobacter sp. CG_A4
GCCGCACTCGCCCTGATCATGCTCGCCTGCGGACCCGTCAGAATCGAGCTCCCATACCAGAGATAACGGAACCCACATCTCTGTCAGGAGAGCCTGAAGTTCGTCACATAGACATGCTTCCCGTCTGGAGATACCTTGATGCCTTGCCTCGGCTGGGAAAAACCTGTGATAACGTCGGTCAGCTTCCGTGCCTTGAGATCTACGACTGTGACCGAGCTATGTGCCTGATTGTTCACATACATGGTGTTTCCATCCGGACTTACCGCAGTTCCGAATGCTCCTGGTCCAACAACGATTTCATCCTGCAACGTGTAGTCCACCGTGCTGTAAAAACGGAGGGTTCCGAGGCTGCTGTCAGAGACCACAAATTGCGAGCCGTCATTAATAAACACAATATTTCGCGGCGTGCCAAAGCCACCAATTCTCTTGCTCAGTCCACCTTCAACCAAGTCATAGATCAGGAGTGACTTTTCGCGGCTGTCCGATACTACTGCGGTTTTCTCATCCGGGCTTACCGCAAGGGAGTTATTGGTAATGTCGGCATCAAATCTGAGTCTACTGTCTTCGGTCACCGCCGGCACCGAACTGTCCGAAGCACCGGTGGGCGAGGATTTCGTGCCACGGGTGCTGTCTATTGAGGCGTCGCAGCACGTAGAGGCTAGCGCGATCAGAGATATCGCAGCCAAGGTTATACTTATTCGTTTTTTCATGAAGTGCGGCTCCCGTGGGTCTATTTGAGATCAGGATCGAATTTTCACCTGAGTCACCTAGGATAGTTTGACTGACGTGCCTGCCCGATTCTTGAGAGAAAGTATTCATGGCATCTGCCGGCTAAAAAACCAAACGATCACGCCAATAACATAGATCTTCCCGGATCGAGGTGAAAGCCCCGCTGGAAAGATTGTTCATGACACCATCCGGGATGCACTGACTAACAGAATACAAACTTGATAGTTCTTCGCGTTTCGGAACCCGCGGCCAATACGCCTGATGTTTGACCATCGTGTTTGCCGCCCCGACCTTGGCCGTGGCGACCCGCGTTTTAATCAATTTCTCGATCTCGGGCCACCATCGGTTCACCCTGGCCCACAGGCCTGTCGTTTAGCTGCATCAACTGCAGCGACCTAGGCGGAAAAGAAGTCTCCGGCCGCCCGCAGATCGCCGATTTCGACGGTTTGAACTTCAGTCGCAAGGCCTTTCCGGAAAGCCGACCCCGTCCGGTGGGGTGCCATCAGCTCTCCTGCGTGGGGATATCACGCCGCGGTTGCAGGCCCGTGCAACGTGTTCGCCGTGGCCAACTACGACGTCGTGCTACTTGGGGGCGCCTAAAATGTGGAACGGGATCGTTGTAATCTGGGACGCGACTCCTATGGTTTCGAGATCCTGTGCGCCTATCGTTCCATCGCCGTTTGCGTCCGGCACGACGCTCGGGGCATCGTCGTAGATGCCGTCGTGGTTGAGGTCGGCGATCACGGCGACGGTCAGGGTGGTATCCACGTCCTGGCCGGCAATAGGGGCCCCGACAAGCCAGGAATCCCAGATTTCATCCCCCTTTTTCGAGCGGTCGGTCACGCCGGTGAGATTGAACAGGTTGGCCAGATTCGTGCCGGGACCGGAGAAGCCCTTGATGGTGGAGGTGGTGGTGGAGGCGAGTACAACGAGGCCGGGCAGGCGATCATCCTGACCGGTGGAGAACGACCCGGGAAAGGGTGCCGTGTTTGCATGTGCGGCAGGCCCGGTGAGCTGCAGACCGGTGAAGCCGGCCGCGGCCAGTCCGCCTTCGTACTGCACACGCAGATCAACGAACCAGCCAGCACCAGCGATCCCGGCGTTATCGCCCTTTCCAGGGGCTAACACCTCGATCTCCACTGGATGCTTTTTCGATGCGGCAGGGACAGATTTCTCCGACGTCGGACTCGCACTTGCAGCGCCGGCCACAATTGCGCCCAACACCCCCACGGAGCCAACAACAGCGGCAATTCGACGGTTCCTGATTTTTATCATGATTCTTCCTCAGCTCGGCTTATAGATAGAGAAATGATTATTGCGGCGCCAAAGACCGGCTCCAGCCATAACGACGAGGGATCAGGCCGGATCGTTCACTAGCGACCGGGCTCTCGCCGCCCTACTCGGGCCAGGCGGGCTCCGTTCGATGAGCACGACGAACTCCGAAGGGGTCGACATGCTCAAGCCGCAGCCAAACGGGCGCTCCTGAAAGGGCGTTTCCTTGGCGCCGGAGCTCAACGGTGACCGGCCAGCTTCCCTCTCATTTACTGTTGGGAAGTGTCGCTGACTAGGCCAGCTTCATGGGTCAACCATTGGCGTGTCGCCGCGTACCTTTCGAGGTGATCGAGCCTCCACTGTTTGCCGGAGAACTCGACCTGATCGCTTTCAAAGCGGTTCCGGAGGGTTGCTTCGTCCGCGTCCAGCAAGACATAGACCATTTTGATCTTCCAGATCGCTGAAAGTCGCATTCAGCTCTTCCAGCAATCCCGTCGCAACACGGTCTGGCCGGCCACTAAGTGTTTTCCGGTATGCCGATCATTTTCGGGCGGCCACGAACGGGAGGCCGATGGCTTGGCAACATGCCGTTTCCGCCATCAGGGATGATTTGTTCTGGAATCCGGCGTAATTCCAATGGGCCACCAACCGCAAAATCAGTGTTTGTTCACGTCCGAGCCTCGGTGTGCTAAATCGAGATCAGCATCACCGCGCCGTACCCCAGTGCGGCGATGAGGATCCACGAAAGCAGCGCCACGAGAGTACCGCGTAGCCCGGATGTCAGAATCTCTCGCATGCTCACCGCTGACCCCAGGCCGAAGAGTGCTGAGCCTAGCAATACGTCTTGGATCAAGACCCCAAACTCGAGCATTTCCGGGTTCAGCCAGCCCGAGGACCGAAGCGCGATCATCAGGATGAACCCAAGGATAAAGAGCGGCACCAAGGGTGGGAGCTTGGCAGTGGTTGGCCGACTATCGCTATCTGGCTTGATTCTTCGGGCGTAGCGGCGTGTGCCCAGCGCAGCGATAAAAACTATGGGAGCCAACAGCAGGACACGAGTCAGCTTGACCAACAGGGCGGCAGCCAAGGCGGCGGTCCCTGCCACCTGGGATGTGGCTACGACCTGCCCCACATCGTGTACCGAGGCACCAGCCCATTGCCCGAATTGGATTGGGTTGAGGGACAGCGGGGCAATCAGCAGTGGCAGGCAAGCAATGGCGAGGGTTCCGCAAAGGGTCACCAAAGCCACCGGCATGATGGTATCGCCGTGCCGGGTTCGCCGCGCCGCTGCCATCGCTCCAACGGCAGAAGCGCCGCAAATCGAGAAGCCCGCAGCGATCAACAACGGCGTGTCACCAGGAAGCCGGAAGAGCCTGCCCAGAATGTAAGTGCCGGCAAACGCCAGGACGACGACGCCAACAATGATGACGAACGCGGTCCAGCCCAGCCCCAGAACGTCAACCACGCTCAGCTTCAGCCCGAGGAAAACTATCCCAGCACGCATGAAACGCCTTCCAGCAAAATCCAGCCCTGGACGAAGCATCCCCTGCGTGTGTGAACGTACTTTCGGAAGGTTAGCCGCAAGTATTCCCAACGTCACTGCGACGGTCATGGCTGGCAGCGAGGGCACCATGGTGTGGATTCCAAGCGACGCCAAGACCGCCACGGCACAGGCGACGAGTCCGGGCAGCAGTCGTCTTGTCCGCGACTTGGCGGAAAGCGACGCACCGGCAATCATTTGGCTCGTCGACATTCTAATCCGTGACCGTCCCCGGCTCGAGGACCCCGTCGGGTCCGGAATTTTCATGAGAGTCAACAACCACCAGCAGATCGTCGCCTTCGACTTGGGACGCACATGCCACGGCTTTCCGGAGAATTATTCCAGAAACTGGCGCAGATATTTTCATGGTTTCAATGGCTCCCACTGGGTCACAGGCAACTCCCTGCTCGAACGGAAATACGGTAATCGGTGCGTCATCGAGCTCGTGAGCTGCGCGGAAAGCCCGAATGGCAATTTCACCCCGGTTGGCGGCCAATTCCTTTGAATACATGGTTCTCCTTGGCAATTGTTAAGCAGCGAGTGGAAACCCGCGACGAAAGGTCAGCGCGGGAGGCTCGCGGCCGATGAGCGGCGACCCTCGAGCCCTGCCAGTAACCCATCCTCTACATCCAGAAGCTGATCAGATGCGACTTGGCTCGGGGCGAGCCTGCGCGAGCCGGGTACCCGGCCGCCGGCGCCCACAGTGGCTGCGGCCAGATCGGCGAACCTCCGTGCGGCGGCTTCCGGGTCTCCATTGACGTCGGTGCGGCTTGGGTCGATGACAATCAGCAGATGAGCGATGCCCTGTGGCTGTGCGTAACTTTTACGGTCAAAGAAGTCAGGCATGTCCTTGGACAGGGTGGGGCCCACCAGCCCGGCGGTGAGGGCTTCCACCATGAAAGCCAGTGCGAATCCCTTGGCTCCGCCGAGGGGTGAGAGCATTCCGGAGAGTGCTTCGTGGGGATTGGTCGTTGGCTGTCCGTCTGCGTCGAGTGCCCAGCCTTCCGGTAGTTCTTCTCCCCGGTTGGCGTAGGCCGCAATTTTGCCCCGCGCTACGGTGCTTAGTGCCAGGTCGACGATGGCTGGAGCGCCATCCAGGGGGAATCCCGCGGCGATCGGTGACGTTGACAGTAACCGTTTTGTCCCGCCCCAACCGGGAAGGACCGCAGGTCCGCAGGAGACGATGAGTGATGCCATCCCGGCTTCTGCTGCGTCCGCGGCGTAGACGCCCAGGGCGCCGCAATGGCCGGAGTTTCCGATCGCTACGGCAGCGAGTCCGTATTGTTTGGCTTTGGGAACAGCGAGTCCCACGGCTTCGCTGAGTTGCCAGTGGCCGAGGCCGCCACCGCCGTCGAGAACGGTCAGGGCCCCCAAGTCCATGACAGCTTGCAGCTCTGCGTTGGTCGCGTACCCGCCGGCTTCACTGCGGTCCAGATATATGGGAAGTCTTAGCAGCCCGTGCGAGGCAAGTCCCCAGGCATCGGCCAGCGCAAGGGCCCGGGCGACGGCGGCCGCCCTGTGCCGGGGATGACCGACGTCGACGAGAAGATCCGTAGCAAGATTGACCGCGTCTTCAAAGGTGATATTCATCGCGCCACGTCCTGCAGGGGTGTGGCGTGGGCCCCGACGGAGTAGGTCGCCTGATGTCCGCCCAGGATTGTTTCGATCTGCCCGCACAGGATCTGCCCAATGCGCGCTTGCGCCTGGACAGTGATGCCGGCGACGTGTGGAGTCACAATGACGTTCGGGTGCTTTTCGAGCTCACCGGCGATCGGTGGCTCCTCGTGGCGGACATCCAGTCCTGCCCCTCCCAGTGCTCCGGTCCGCAGCGCCTCCAGAAGGGCCGCCTCATCAATGACTTCGCCCCTGCCGACATTGATCACGAGTGCCCCGGGCGGGAGCATGGCCAGGCGCTCGGCATTGAGCAGGTGATGGGTGTCTGAGGTGTGCGGGAGATGAATGCTCAGGACATTCGCTGCGCTGAGCACGTCCTCCAACGGTGCCAGTCGGATGCCGATCGTGGCGAGGTCCGGGTGATCCGGGTCGACGAAGGGATCGTAGGCGATGACGTCCATCCCCAATGCCCGTGCCAGCCGTGCGGTGGCGCGGGCTGTTGCCCCCGCGGACAGGAGGCCCCAGGTGCGTCCCCCCAATTCCTGGGTGGGAATCCGGTCCCAGCATCCTGTTCTCGTGAGGGCGCTGGAAGCGATGAGGTTCTTGGAGAGGGCCAGGGCAAGTGTAAGGGTGTGCTCAGCCACGCTGAGTGCGTTGGCTCCAAGTGGCGCTATGACCACGATGCCAGCCCGGTCAGCGGCGGCCAAGTCGATGTTGTCCAGGCCAACCCCGGCGCGGGCCACTACCTTCAGGTGGGGTGCGGCCCGTAGGAATTCCTCGTTGACTTGGGTCCGGTTGCGGACGATTACGGCCTCGGCATCAGCGAGAAGTTGCTGCAGGCGATAAGGAGAACTCCAGGCTTCCGGTTCTCGGATCATGCTCCAGTTGCGTGCTAGTTCATCGTAAGCAGACCCGGTGACGGCTTCCGTGATTACTATCCTGCTCATGGGTTTTTCCCTTGATCGGCTGGGCCGGTGAGTTTCATGACCGCAACGACGTCTTCGTTGCCAAAGCCGCGGGCGGAGACCGCCATCAGTTGGGACAGGGCCGCGGCGCCCACTGGCACGGGAATCTGCCAGTTCAGGGCTGACTCGACCGCCAGGCGGACGTCTTTCGCGGCGAGGTTTACACCGAAGCGCGGCGTCCAGTCCTGCTCTAGCATCCAGGGGAGCCGCACTTCGCTCTGGAAGGATTTGGCCCCCGTATCTGCAAGCGCCTCGGTGAACATTTCCGGGGAAATTCCTGCTTTTAGTGCGATGGCCAACCCTTCCGCCAAAATTGCGACGTTGGACATGCCGATGAAATTGGATACGAGTTTGAAGGCTGTCGCGGCCTCCACGGTGCCAAAGTTGTAGGTCTTCTCGCCCATCCGCTCCAGCATTGGATCAAGACGGGCGACGGTGTCTTGGTCGCCGCCGATGAAGAGCGGGATTTCTCCGTTCTCGGCGTGCCCTGGTGTTTTCCCCAGCGGGCAGGCTATGAAAATTCTGCCGGCGTCCTGGGAAAGTTGCAGTGCCGTGGCGGCTGTCTGCGGGTCGATTGTGGAGATGTCGACGATCACCGTTCCCTCTGCCAGGACCGGGAGCAGCTGTCGGATGGTTTCGAGGACCAGCCGGGTGGTGGGGAGACTGGTCAGGACAACGTCGGCTCCCTCGGTTGCTGCGTGCATGTTGGCGGATGGGATCGCTCCGGCGGCTTCACATCTCGCCATTGCTTCGGTGGAGGGGTCATAGACCGTCACCGTGAACTCGGTGCTTGTTGCGAGCCGGCGGGCGACGGCGCCGCCCATGTTACCGACGCCAATGCAGGTGATTTTCATATCAGTGTCCTTTCGTAGTGCTGCTGATGGAGGCCGTCTCTGTCGCGGCATCGTCGGCTTCGTAGTCTTCGGCGTCGACATCGACTTTGGTGGGATCCCAGCGGATTGCCAGCAGGGCGACGATGGCGACGGCCGGTGCGATGGCCACAATCCAGAACACTCCAGTGCCGAACGCCTTGGAGAGGATCGGGAAGACTAGGAGTGAGATGGTGGATCCGACTCGCAGAATGGCCTGGCCAAAGCCGGCGCCGGTGCCTCGCAGGGATGTCGGGTAGCTCATAGTTGCCATGGTCATTCCTTGGGCGCCCGGTCCGGCGCTGTGGAAGAAGACAAAGGCGCCGAGCAGGAGTCCGACGAAGATGCCCATGCTGTCAGAGGTTGGCTGACCGATGAAGCCCAGACATATGAGCGCCGCAAATGTCATGAGGAACCCGATCAGGGACAGTGCCCAGGAGCCCATTTTCTGGACCAGCTTCACGCCGAGGAAGCCGCCCGTGACGCCGAAGACAACGTTGAAGAGCAGTGGCATGGTGATGGTGTTGAGGCGGTCCAGGGACAGGAAGACGCCCACGATGAAGGGGAGGTAGAAACCGACGGCGTAGTACTGCATGGACTGGCAGGCGCCCACGATTCCGGCCAGAATGGTTCGGCCGCGGTACTTCGGGGTAAAGAGCTTTTTGTAGCTCGCCAGCGAGGCCTTCGGCTGGACCGGTGGGTAAACCAGCTCGTGCTCCGGTGCCAGTTCGGCGTCGGCGTTGTAGGCATTCTTCAGGATGCGGACTGCTCCGGCGAGGTCGCCCTGGTTTGCAGCCCAGGAAGCCGACTCGTCCATATATTTCCGCCGGACAAGCAGCACGACAATGGCCGGAATCGCTCCGAAGCCGACGGCCCAGCGCCACAGGTCCGCATGCGCTGATTCAGGAACCAGGAAGTAGAGCGGAATCAGCACGGCGAAGCTTGCTGCCGTGGCAATATACCACATGGGTTGCCAGAGCGTGACCCTGCCACCCTTTCCCTTGCGGGCTGAGTATTCAGCGAGGAAGGCCAGTGCCACCGGGAAGTCCAGACCAATGCCCACACCCATGAGAAAACGGAAGAAGGTCAGTGATTCTGCATTCCAGGCAAGGGCGCAAGCGATCGCGGCGCCGACAAAAAGCACCATGTCCGCCATGAACATTTTGTAACGGCCGATCCGGTCCACGAGATATCCTCCGAAGACCGCTCCTAAGATGGCTCCGAACATGATGGAGGCCGCAACGATGCCTTCACCAAGGGGCGTCAGATTGTACGTGGCACTGATGTCTTTCAGGCCGAAGGCTATGGCGGTGAAATCGTAGGCATCTATGAATATGCCGCCGAGGGCAATAAGAATAATCGCTCGTTCGTTACCGCCCTTGACGGCTCCGGAGTTGACTGCTTCGATGACGTCGCGTGCACTCCGAATGATGATTTTGGTTTTTGTCATGACATTCTCCGGCTCGTTGGTACCGAACTATATTCCGATGGACAGATAACGGGACTCTTCAAATTCTTCGAGGCCATGACTTCCTCCTTCGCGACCCAGGCCAGATTGCTTGGTCCCGCCCATAGGGGCGAAAGGCACCGAGGGGAGAGCGTGGTTGATGCCTGTGATGCCAACATCCAGCTGTTCGGCCACACGCCAGATCCGTGACTGGTCCCGGGTGTAGACGTAGCCAGCGAGTCCCAGCTCCGTGGCGTTGGCCTGTGCAAGGACTTCAGCTTCGTCCTCGAAGCTGAAAATGGCGGCTGCCGGCCCGAAGACTTCCTCGCTCGCCAGATCCACGTGGTCAGGAACGCCGGTCAGGAGCGCAGGTGCGCAGAACGCGCCGGAGGGAAGATCGAAATCTCGCGTGATTTTCCGGGCGCCGGCACCGATAGCCTCGTCCACCATCTTGTTGACGGATTGAACACGCCGGTCATCGATGCATGCTGCGAGGTCTGGGACATTCTTGTCCAGCCCGTCGCCTACCGTCATGGCATCGACGGCGGCAGCGAAACGCGCCGTGAATTCGTCGAACACTGATGCGTGGACAAAGAACCTGTTGGCCCCGATGCAGGACTGTCCGGTGTTGCGGAACTTAGCGAGCATCGCCCCGGTGACGGCGGCGTCAAGATCAGCATCGTCGAAGACGATAAAGGGTGCGTTACCGCCGAGCTCCAGCAGGGGACGGACCACGCGGCGGCTGGCCTTTTCCATTATTCCTCTGCCGACCTCGGTGGATCCGGTAAAGGTGACCACCCTGACTGCTGGATGGTTGAGGTACGCGTCGGTGGCGGCGGCAGCGGGTCCGTGGACCAGGTTGACTGTTCCGGCGGGAAGCCCAGCGTCGGTAAGGCAGCGAATGAGTTCGGTGACCGCCAAGGGCGCCTGTTCAGAGACTCGTGCCACTACAGTGCAGCCCGCGGCCAGCGCCGGGGCGAGCTTCCGCGCCTGGATGGAGCAGGGGAAATTCCATGGCGTGAGGCTTGCCACCACTCCGGCAGGACGACGCAGGGTCATATGTCGGCGGTCGGATGCTTCGTTCGGCAGAACACTGCCGCTGGGGCGGCGGATTTCTTCTGCGAACCAGCGGAAGTACTCGGCCGAGAAACTCACTTCGCCCACGGCTTCCGGCTTGCGTTTGCCGGCCTCGCGGGCCAGAAGGGTGCCGATCTCCTCGGCTCTTCCGGCTATCAGGTCCGCTGCCCTGTGCAACAGCGATGACCTACTCCGGGCCGGCAGATCAGACCAGGCGGACAAAGCGGCGGCGGCGGCATCCGCGGCTGCCTCCGCTTCTGCGGCTCCTCCGTATGCAACGCGTCCGACCACGGACCCGTCCACCGGGTTCAGTACATCCTTGTGGTCCTTCGTGTCCTGCCAGACACCGTCTATCAGAATACTTGGCTTCATTGACATGTCTTCTGTTCCTCTTCGCATTCGCTGTAGCAGTGGGTAGCGGGAGGGAGCCCCAATGCCCCCTCCCGCCAGGTGTCAGGCGCTGGGGTACAGCCTGGTCATGACGAACTCCTTGTGCCCCATTACCTCGGCACAGGTGAGACGTCCGTTGACTGTCCGTTCGACGACTTCCATCAGACGATCGCCGGCCTCGCTGAGGTCGTATTCACGCCGAAGCAACCCAGAACAGTCAAGATCCATGTGCTCGCCCATGGTGTCCGCCGTGATGGGGTTGGCTGTCAGTTTGATCACGGGCTCGATCGGGTTTCCGATGACGTTGCCCTGACCTGTCGGAAAAAGGTGCAGTACCGCCCCGGCCGCTGCCATCAGGGTGATGCACTCTGCTGCCGCCGAGGATGTGTCCATGAAGTACAGCCCAGGCCCGGAGTTCGGAACTTCCGCGGACTCCAGGGCGCCGACAACGGGTTTGGTTCCCGTCTTGGCGATGTTGCCCATGGCCTTCTCTTCAATCGTGGACAAGCCGCCCGTGATGTTACCCTGGGTCGGCTGCGACCCAAGGAGGTTGGCGCCCGTTTTTTCCACCATGTCGATGTAGTTGTCGTAGATCGACTGGAACTTCTGGCGTACATCGTCGTTGACACACCGCTCCGCGATCAGGTGCTCTCCGCCGGTGAGTTCAGTGGTTTCGCCGAAGAACACTGTTCCGCCCGCGTCGACCCAGCGGTCCACAGCTTCGGACGTCGTGGGGCAGGAGCCTAGACCACTTGTTGTGTCGGATTCCCCGCATTTGATTGACATGACAATCTCACGCAGTTCAACGGGCTCACGGACCATTTCGGAGTCAGCCTGCAGGAACGCTGCCGCGACCCGCGCTGCCTTCTCGATGGTCTTCAGGTCCCCGTTGCGTTCGATGGAGAATCCCTGGACCTTCTTGCCGGTCTTGGCGATGCCCTCCACGATACGTTCGGTCCAGTTCGGCTCGATACCAATGACCACCACGGACGCGACGTTGGCGTTTGATCCGGTGCCGATAAGCGTGCGGAAGGTCAGGTCCAAGTCCGGCCCGAACTGCAGGCGGCCATAGGCATGGGGAAGTGCCAACGTCCCGGGGATTACCTTTGCCACGGCTTCCGCTGCGGCGTTGGAGAGGTCGTCAACCGGAAGGATGACCGTGTAGTTTCTGATGCCGACTGAACCGTCTTCCCGACGGTATCCGGTCAGGCCACGCTGTTCTGCCACCGGGCGCTCCTAATGTTGTGGATGTGTACGCATGAACCCTTGGCGATCTTCTCGGTGGTCACACCGACCCGGAGGCCGTATTCAATAACGTCCTGTCCTGCTTCGAGATCGACAAGTGCCAGCTTGTGTCCCAGCGGGATGCGGTGGAGCACGTCAAGGGTGATTGACGCGGGACCACGAAGGTAGCCGCCCTCGATCGATCCCGGTTCCAGGTCCCGCACTGCTACAGCAACAACATCGCCGTCGTAGTGTGCCAGGAAACCCGGCTCCCTAGATTCTTCTGTCATGATTCCTCCTTAGTGGTAAGAGGTCTTGCCTCTTGGGGAAAGAGTCTGCCACGGTGTGATCCAGATCGCAAGGAGTTTGTGGGTCAAATCCGAGAAGAGGTAAGGTGGTAAGACCTAATTTGGAAGACAAGGGGAACACTGTGAACACTTCGGAAACGTGGGCGCCTGTGCGTCAGGGCACCATTTCAAGTCTGATATCGCAGCGGATCCTTGAGGTGATTGAAGAGAATAAGATGCAGCCTGGTGACCGGCTTCCACCCGAACGCAACCTCGCTGCATTGCTGGGAGTGGGCCGCCCATCCCTTCGGGAGGCCCTTCACTCCCTCAAGGCACAAGGGAAAATCGAGATCCGCCATGGATCCGGCGTGTTCGTGGCGCAACCCGAGACAGCACGCAACCTGCGCGCTGCACTTTATGCCGAAGAGGTTGATCTGGAAGAACTTTTCGACATGCGCGAAGTTCTCGAATTGGCTGCGGCTGGCTGGGCGGCGGACAAAGCCGATCCCGAAAAGCTCAAGGCCGTGGAAGCTGCCTATGAGGCAGTAACCGCCGCCAGCCTTGAGCCCGAAGTTGACTGGGATCGACTTCAGGAGCTGGATGCGGCATTCCACCTTCGAATTGTTGAGGCCGCGGGCAACCGCTTCCTTGCCCGGATTCAGGGCGTACTTCAGGAAATCATCTCCCAGGGCTTGGACACGACTCTCCGAGTTCCGGGCAGGATAGAGAAGTCACGGGAAGATCATGCCCGCATCCTGGCCGCCCTTATAGCTGGCGATTCTTCAGCCGCGCGCCGGGCTGTAAAAGCCCACATTGGTGGAGCACGCAAAGCCGCCTTGAACCGGCGACGTGACGAACTCGCCGCCATCAAAGGGGATTAGACCCCCGATCCCAGTCTCCCCGACGTTCTTGTGCAGTCGACTGCACAAGAATTTCAGCCATGCGATCTCGCACGCTCCGACGATTTTGGAAGTTCGAGTTAAACGCTCGCCTACAGAACCTGTGCCCGGTGTCATCTCCAGACATCCCTGACGTCCGGGCCAGTGCTGCAGAAGACCCGCCTGCCTTGGCAGTACTGGTTTGGGCCGCGTCCCTTATGACTGCGAGCACGCCGGGGATCTCGGCGGTGCAGTTGCAGCGGCAGCTCGGACTAGGCCGCTGGGTGAGTGCGTGGACGAGGCTGCACAAACTGCGGCGTGCCACGCGGCACCCACTGCGCCGTCAGCAATTAGCATCTCCAGGTCTACCTGGATAAATTAGTCCTCCGCTGCACCGAAGCGCACCGCTGCCGCCTGCGGCGTCGGGGCGTGACCGCCGAAACCCTGCGTGGAGCATGCGCTCCGGGCCCGGGCCTGAAGATCAGGCCCGACGGCCACTTCAAAACTGTGCTGCTCGACAGCGAGGGCTGCCGGACGCCGTCCCGCGGGGCCGTCCTGGGCCTCGGCCTGCCCAGGCTCAGTTCACCGCCCGGAAATCCCTAAACGCCCCCGTCGCCCGGGAGACCGATTCGTCCACGTTCTCCACCCTTCCCGGGGCCGCCGGCGAGCGCAGCCAGCGCCGGAGCTCAAGGATGGCCGTTTGCGGTCCCTCCGCCACAATGCCGACCGAGCCGTCGTCGTTATTCCTGACCGTGCCCTTCAGCCCGAGCTCCTCGGCCTTACGCACCGTGCGGTAGCGGAAGCCGACCGCCTGCACCGCTCCGTCCACCCTCGCCGTGAGCCGAACCCAATCCCCGGCATCCCTCGCTGGAAACTTAGCCATGATCCCAATGTAGCGCCCGCCGCGGGCGTCACCAGCAGCGAAGGATCGTTGATGACAATGGGACTTTTGCCCCTTACTCCCCGCCGCCCTCAGCAGTCAGGCTGGGCAGGAACGTTGCGGGGACCTGTCGAGCAAACGGCATCGCACCTGGATGTGCCCTACCCGCCCGCAGCGCTGCGTGGCCCGAAAGGACAAGACGATGGCTGGACAATTCGACATCTTCACGGACGCCGAGGCGAACGTCCGGTTCCGCCTGCTCGGGGCGGACGGAACCGTGCTGGCCATTTCCAAGGCCTACGACGACAAACGGGCAGCGGCGGAGGGCATCATGGAAGTGCGCGAGTGCGCCGGCACCGGCCTGATCAAGGAGACCCGCTCCAACGCCTGGGGCGGGACTGGCTGGACACGCACAGGGCTGCCGACGCCGGCGCACCGCCGGCACCGGCACTTCCCCGCCGTCTAGGCAGGGCATGGGGTAGGCGTCCGGACGGGGCGGTCGGGGCCGGATCAAGCACAGCGGCAGTATCCCGACGCCGGCCCCTGAGTTTTGGGGACACGCCTACCGGGCCGTCTGCTGGCCCCCGAGGAACTTCCTGATCTCCTCGGCCATGCGCTTCGCCTGGGTCCAGTGCAGGTAGTGGCCGGCGGCGAGGGGGATGATCTCGTGGCGTTTGACGTTCTTCAGCAGGTCCTTCAGCGACTCCGTCTTCGTCGCTTCCTCCGCCGATCCGGCACCGGAGACGAACGTCAGCACGGGCCGGCCGTCGGGGTAGCGGACTCCGCGGAGGTCCGAGGCATTGTTCCCGATCCGGGCCGTCTCGTCGGCGACAGCGTCGTTGCCGAAATTCCAGCTCGTCATCAGCCGCATGCGTTCGCGTTCCTCCGCGGTAAACCCATCGCCGTCCGGTTCCTCCAGTCCCGGCGCGACGGCAAGGATGACCCGCACCACGCCCGTGACGGAGAGGATCCGCGCCAGGCCAACACCACCAGATTGCACCTCAACAGGCCCGCTCTTGGCCGCCGGAACGGTGGGGTGGATCCCGATCACGGCCGACATTTCCGCGGGCTAACGGTTGGTGTAGTCCAGCATGTAGAAACCGGCGATCGAATGCCCGGCCAGGACATACGGCCGGGCGAGGCCAAGCTTTCCGAGGGCCTCGTGAAGCTCGGTGCTATGTTTTTTGTTGGTCCGCTCGCTGGCGCTCAGGTCGCTGTAGCCGTAGCCGAATCCCTCCACAACGGTGACGTTGAAGTCGCCCAGCTCCCGGATCAGCGGGGCGAAGTCCAGCACGGGGGCAGCCGTGCCCAGGCCGCTGAGGAGCACAATCGACTGGCCGGCATGGCCGTTACGGTACACATTGACCGATCCGCCGGTGATAGCGATTCTTTCGCCGTAGGGGTGATGCTTGCCCGCTCCTGCCGCTCAAGAATTACGTTGGCCGCCGTCGAGACCAGTCCCAGCCCGACGGCGATCAGTGCCGCTATAGCGATGCCCCTTAGGGCCTCCGGCGCTTCTTCGGCCGGCCTCCCGCAGCGGAATTGACAGCGGGATCCCCAGTAGGAACCGGTGAGGAAGCGTCACTGCGACGAGGATTCATCCTCATGGCGACCCTTTCTATGCCTGATGCCAGAACTAAAAGTGCTAGAACTAAAAGCCTGACGGCCTCGCATCGTGCCTGGCCGCGTTCCAGAGAAGGACAACCAGCCCTGCTGTCACCGGCGTCCAGATCATTCGTTCAACCAACGACGGCGACGCGAGATTCACCATGGCCCCGACGGCCATCAGGCCAGCCGTCCCGGACACCACCCGCCGGCGCAGGGTAGGCGCGGCCAACGAGGTTCCGGCAGCTGCTGCAAGCACTATGTACACCCCTGACGCCACTGCGCTAGCAGTTCTAAAGGAAGCTGGAAGGACACCCGGATGCGCTCCGCCGTAGGCTGCCGCCCCCCACGGCACCCCCAGGGCGAGGGCTCCTTGAAAGCCGGCCACTCCGAGGAAAAGGAGCGCTGCCGTCTTCCCGGCACGGCTCGCAGGTAACCGGACTGCCACAACCTTCACATCCATCACCGCTTCTTCTTCCGGGTCACGACCACAGCTGGCACTTCCATCTTCCAGAGCTAAACTATCTATTAGATACACTAACCCGGCCAACCCACCGTGGCCAGCAGTTTCACGAAGGAGTCCCAATGGCGCGCTCGGACCAGACCCGGACCGCCGTTCTCGGCGCGCTCAGCATCATGCCAATGTCCGGCTACGCGCTGAGGGAAGAAATCAAAAACACGCTGGGTCACTTCTGGAACGAGAGTTTCGGCCAGATCTATCCCGCCCTCGCGGAGCTGCAGCGCGAGGGGCTGGTGAAGCGCCAGAACGATGTCAGCGGCCGATCCTCGCCCTACGACATCACCGCCGCCGGCACCGCCCGGCTCCGTGAACTGCTGGCCGAGCCGCCGCAGCATAGCAAGCCTCGAAATGGCGTTCTCCTGCGACTCTTCTTTGGCCGCCAGCTTGGACCGGTAGCGTGCCGCCAGCTGGTGTTACAGACGGCAGCCCAGGCCGAACGGCAGCTTGCCGCCATGAAAGAGGCGCGGTCCGAGTTGGCGGGGGGCGAGCTGGGTGCGAACACGCCGTATGCGCTCATCACTATCGCAGCCGGCGAGCACTCCGCCCGGGCCACGATAGATTGGGCGAAGGACGCCCTGGTAGTCCTGGCCAGCTTTAACGAGTCGACTGGTTCTTCACCGGCAGCCTCCCCTGCGGCCTCTCCACCGGTCGAAGTGACGTAATCATCCGCCAGAGATCCTGATCTTCCGTTTCTGCTGCGTTAGACGCGGCCGTGACGCCACCCACGTTGACAGTTCCCCGATTTCAGTTGCCCCCGGAAGCTTGCTAGAGATTAAGCAATGCAAGACTTCCTGATCCCAGCAATGCCCTTCCTTGCCATGGCCTTCGCCGTGGCCGCGGGACTTGTCCTGTCCTGGCTGCTACGCCGGATTGTGCTCCGGCTCAACCGCAAGCAGACCGAGTTGCGGGAGACGTCGCGGGTGGCCCGGCTTCCACTGCGCTTGGCCCTCTGCCTGATCGGTGTGCGAATCGCGCTGGCGATGACCACCGAGGACGTCCAATGGCGCCGCAATGTGGACCACGTCCTGCTGATTGCCCTCATCGCATCCCTGGCCTGGCTGGCCATTGCCGTGCTGCTCATCATCGAGGCCATGGTCCTGGATCGCTACCGGGTGGATGTGGCGGACAACCGCCGTGCCCGGCGGCTCCGCACCCAGGTAATCCTGGCCCGGCGGATCGCCGTCGCCCTGATCGCACTGGTGGCCCTCGGCAGCATGATGCTGACCTTCCCAGCGATCCAGGCCCTCGGCGCCGGGCTGCTGGCCTCCGCCGGCGTGATCTCGATCGTGGCCGGCCTCGCGGCGCAAACCTCCCTGGTCAACGTCTTCGCCGGCATCCAGCTGGCCTTCACCGACGCGATCCGGGTGGACGACGTCGTCGTGGTCCAGAAGGAATGGGGCCGGATCGAGGAGATCACCCTGACCTACGTGGTGGTACACATCTGGGACGACCGCCGGCTGATCCTGCCCTCCACGTACTTCACCACCACCCCGTTTGAAAACTGGACCCGGCGGCAGTCCGAGGTCATGGGCACCGTGGAATTCGACCTCGACTGGCGCGCCCCGGTCGAGGAGATGCGCACCGAGCTGAAGAAGGTCCTCGCCGGAACCGGGCTCTGGGACGAGCGCGTGGGCATCCTCCAGATCACCGACGCGACGGCGGGCTTCGTCCGGGTCCGCATCCTGGTCAGCGCCGCGGACAGCACCTCGCTCTTCGACCTTCGCTGCCTGATCCGGGAGGAACTGGTGCTGTTCCTGCAGCAGGACCACCCGACGGCGCTCCCCCACATCCGCCTCGAATCACTGCCTTCCGCAGGGGCCGGATCCCATACCTCCGGTTCCGCGGCCAAGCGCCCCGGCACGGTGTCCTCCGCCGATGAGCAGCCCCGGCACCACGCGGATCCGCAGGATTCCCAGCTCTTCACCGGCTCGATTGAGGCCTTGGAACGCTCGCGGGCGTTTTCCGGCCCCGGCGAGGACGTGTTTGAGGACCGGGACAAGACCATCGCCGCGCAGAACTAGCGCTGACAGATTTAGCACCGCGCAGAACCAGCACCCGCGGAAGTACTACCGCGGGCTGAAAGGCAGTGGGTGCGGGCTAGTCAGCCACCACCCAGATGGCTCCGGACGCTGACGCACCCAGATCGATGTCCCGGTCACGCCCCTGGAGACGGATGGTGGTGACGTCCGCGTAAGGACGGTGTTCCCGAACGGAAAGCTTCGTATCCGGCGCGAGGCCCAGTTCGGTAAAGTACCGCAGCATCTCCGGGTCGGCGTCGGAAATGCGGGTAATGGCTACGGTCCGGCCGGTGTCCGCGGCGGAGAGCCTTGTTGCGGCGGGCAGATGCGGCTGGCCGTCGGCGGTGGGTATGGGGTCGCCGTGCGGATCCCGCCTGGGGTACCCGAGTTTCTGGTCGATGCGTTCGATCAGCTTGTCGGAGACGGCATGCTCCAGGACTTCGGCCTCGTCGTGGACTTCGTCCCAGCCGTAGCCCAGCATCTGGACCAGGAATGTTTCCAGGAGGCGGTGCCTTCGGACCATCGCGACGGCGTGTTCCCGCCCCTCGTCCGTTAGCCCGATACTCCCGTAGGGTGCGTGCGCCACGAGGCCCTGCCTGACCAGTTTCTTAACCCCATCCGACACAGTCGAGGGCATGACGCCCAGCCGCTCGGCCATCGCGCCGACGGTCATCTGGGTTGCTGACCACTCCGTGGCTGACCAGATGAGCTTGAGGTAGTCCTGGGCTGACGGGGATAAATCGGAGACGGGCATGGCATCAATGGTAGCAAGCGGGAGCACAATGTTAGGCTTATCGAACAATATTGTTTGCTTCATGAATCAATGGGGATGGGCATGCCGAAAACGCCCTCGGAACAGTTACCGAGCAGGCGGTCCATGCTGTCCGGCGCCGCCGCGTTTGCCGCGGTCCCGGCCATTTCCGCCCTTCGGCCGCAGGCGTCGGACGGTCATGGCCAGCACGGCGGAGCGGCAAACGGCGGCGGAGCGGCAAACGGCGGCGGGGCGGCCCCGCCGTCGGGCCCCAATACGACGGCGGGCGGAGATTCGGGCGGCGGGACGCTCGGGACGAGTCCCACGGCAGTGACCAACCATGCCGGTCATGCCGGCTTTGCGGGCGGGTCCGTTCTGCCGGAGCTCGCCGGCATCGACCCCACGGCGATCCTGCGCGACTTTGACCGCGGCAGGACCAGCACCCTGCCGGACGGCCGGACACTGCGCGAATGGGACATCGTAGCGGTGGACAAGGACTTCGAAATCGCCCCCGGCATCATCTTCAAGGGCTGGAGCTACAACGGCCGCATCCCCGGGCCGACGCTGTGGGCGCGGGAGGGGGACGCTCTGCGCATCCACTTTACGAACTCCGGAGCACACCCGCACACCATCCACTTCCACGGCATCCACCGCGCCACCATGGACGGCACGCCGGGAATCGGCGCGGGATCCATTGCCCCCGGGCAACGCTTCACCTATGAATTCGATGCCACGCCGTTCGGCACGCACCTGTACCACTGCCACCAGTCACCGCTGGCTCCGCACATTGCGAAAGGCCTCTACGGCGGCTTCATCATCGAACCCAGCGAGGGCCGGCCAAAGGCCGACGACGAGATGGTGATGGTCATGAACGGCTACAACACCGACGGCGGGGATGACAATGAGTTCTACTCCGTCAACGGCCTCCCGTTCCACTTCATGGACTTTCCGGTCAAGGTCGCGCAGCACGAACTGGTGCGCATCCACCTGATCAACGTCCTGGAATACGATCCCATCAACTCGTTCCACGTGCACGGCAACTTCTTCCACTACTACCCCACCGGGACCATGCTGACGCCCAGCGAGTACACGGACACTATCTCCCAGGTCCAGGGCCAGCGCGGCATCGTGGAACTCCGCTTTCCCTACCCGGGAAAATTCATGTTTCACGCCCACAAAACCGAGTTCGCCGAGCTGGGCTGGATGGGATTCTTCGAGGTGATCGCATCATGACGGCCAAAGACACCACAACGGCTCAAACCACGACGGCGGCACCCACGACGGCGGCACCCGCACCCGCGCGCGGGCGGCCGCAAGCCCCCCGCTGGCTGCTTGGGCTCGGGCCGCTGGTCCTGATCGCGGTCCTGCTAGGCCTGTTTTCACTCTTGAATGCGCCGGGGCTCGCCAAACTGTCCGACGGCGTTCCGCCCAGGGAAGAGATCGCCGTTGAGAACATCCGGCTGACGCCCGGCCAGATCTCCGTCACGGTCCGCAACGAGGGCCCGGACCCCGTCACTATCGCCCAGGTGAACGTCTCTGACTACTACGCAATGTTCACCCAGTCCCGCGACATCATGGCGCCGCTGGAGTCCTCCACCCTTGCCATCGACTACAACTGGGTAGACGGCGATCCCTACGAGATCGCCCTCGTGACCTCCAGCGGCGGCAAGATCCTGGCGGACATCGCAGCGGCGGCCCCGAGCCCGGAACGCGGCAGCCAATTTTTCGGGCTCATGACGCTCCTCGGCGTCTACGTCGGCGTGATCCCGGTAGCCCTGGGGATGCTGTGGATGCCGTTTGTGCGCCGCTCCTCCGCAGCGTGGATCCGGGTGCTGCTGGGAGTCACAGTGGGGCTGCTCGCCTTCCTGGCCCTCGACGCGACCCTGGAAGCCGTGGAACTCGTGGCCAACAACGGCGCCTTCGGCGGGACCATGGTGGTATTCCTCGGCGCCCTGACCTCCTATCTGGTGCTGGAAGGAACGGACGCCTGGATGCGCCGACACCAGAAGATCGGCGATACCGGCCGGCCGGAGGCTCTTCCCCCGCGACGCCTGGCACTGCTGATCGCCATCGGAATCGGGCTCCATAACTTCGGCGAAGGACTCGCCATCGGCTCCGCCTACGCTGTCGGTTCCCTCGCTCTGGGCGCCTCACTGATTGTCGGTTTTGCCATCCACAACACCACCGAGGGCTTGGCGATCGTCACCCCGCTCGCCAAGGAACCGCCCGGACTCGGCCGGCTTGTTGCCCTCGGACTCATCGCCGGGGCACCCGCCGTGGCCGGCGCCGTCGTCGGATCCGCTGTCTTCCAGCCCGCCCTGTCGGCGTTCCTGTTGGGCGTCGGCGCCGGAGCGGTGGTCCAGGTTGCGGTCAAACTCCTTCCCCTGCTGAAGGATGGGCAGGGGAAGACCTTCACCGCGCTCACCAACCTCGGCATCATCCTTGGACTGGCCGTGATGTTTGTGACGGGGCTGCTGGTCCGGGCCTAGGCACGGAGTGGCCCGGCATAGCGTCCGCACTGGACCTTCGGTTTGCCGGTGACCCCGCAGCAGGATGCGCACGTCGGCCGCATCGTCGGCGGGTCGGGCGCAGGGGGTCGGCGCGGGGGTCAGTCGATTGGGGGCAGTCGTCGGCGGGTCAGTGGTGGAGTCAGTCGTTGGGGGCAGTCGTCGTGGGGTCAGCCGTGGGTGGGTTCGCCGGTGACTTTGTGGTCGGCGTGGTTCAGGCCCTCGATGACGAGGCGGCTCAAGTGTCCGTCGGCGATGCTGTAAACGACGCGGCGGCTCTCTTTTTGGGTGGTGACCAGTCCGCTGAAGCGCAGCTTGGCCAGGTGCTGGCTGACGGAGGTCCGGGACGCCCCGGTGCGCTCCACCAGGGACGTCACATCGGAGGGTTCCTGGGTAAGGAGCCAGAGGATATGCAGGCGGGTAGGGTCCGAGAGCATCCGGAACGTGGCGGTGGCGGTCCCGAGCCGCCGGGTGTCGGGTGCCCCGGGGTGGTGCAGGCTGGGTGCCGTGCTGCGTTTGATGCTGTCCACCCGATCACCCTTTCGTGGTTGCCGGCGCTGAACCGGTCCGGGATGTTGCGGGCCAGAATCTCAGGGCCGCCACGGTACTGAGTGTAGCCATCGCCGCGAGGATAGCGGCCGCGGCGGGCTGGCCGGCAGCGGCGCCGATCCAGCCGGCCACGGGGTAGGTGATGATGTAGCAGGCGTGGGAAAGGGAGAACTGGGCGGTGAAGATGTAGGACCGCGTACTGTCTGTCGCGGCGCGGCGCAGCAGCCGGGCCGCGGGTGTGTTTATCATCGACGTGCCGGCGCCCAGGACTACCCACAGGCCCAGCAGTACAGGCCAGGGCCCGGACACAGTGAGCAGCAGGAACGCCCCGGCCAGGCCGAGGGAGAGCAGCACGGCCCCTGCCCGCATGAAGGCCCGGTCCGGCAGACGGTCCAGAATCCGGGGGGCCGTAAGGGCTACGACCATGGACCCGGCGCCGAAGCAGGCCAGAGCGATGGCGACGTCGGTGTTGGACCCGCCGAAGAGCTCCCGAGCGTAGACCACGGTGTTGACCAGCACCAGGGCTGTGGCGGCGGCCACGGCGAGGTTCAGGGCCATGAGCCCGCGCAATTCCGGGGTGCCGGCAAATATCCGGGCGCCCAGGGTGGTGCGGTGCCACAGGCTCCCCTCCAGCGGCGCAGCATCCGCAGCGGGCAGCCTGGTGGTGACGACCAGCGCCGCCGAGAGCAGGAACCCGGCCACGGTTCCCAGGAACAGCTCGTGGAAGGACAGCACCGTCAGCAGCGCCGCCGCCAGGGCCGGGCTGACCAGGGATTCGAGGTCGTACGCCAGACGGGAGAGTGACAGGGCCCGCGTGTAGTGCCGCTCATCGGGCAGTACCACCGGGATTAGTGCCTGGAAGGCCGGAGTGAAGGTAGCCGAAGCGCTCTGCAGCACAAAGACCAATACATAGATCTGCCATGCCTGGTCCACCATCGGCAGCATCAGCGCGATGCCCGCGCGGATCAGGTCCGCGCCGACCAGTACGGCCTTTTTGGGCAGCCTCTCCACCAGGGCCGCCATCAGGGGAGCAATGAAGACATAGGCCAGCATTTTGATCGTCAGGGCTGTGCCGAGAACGGCGCCGGCCTGTCCGCCAGCGAGGTCAAAGGCCAGCAGGCCCAGTGCCACCGTGAGGAGACCGGTGCCGAGCAGGGCCACGATCTGCGCCGAAAAGAGCTTCCGGTAGGCCGGAACGGCCAGGACTTCAAGCAACGGGACTCCTCGGATCGGCTTGACAATTCAATAGGTGCTTACGTATGCACTTACAGTAACCCATTTCCCGCGCAACGATCTCCGCTGCCCCCGTTCACCAACCCGAACGGCCGGCAATATCCCGGCGCCGGCCGGGATGCCAATATCCGGGCCAGTCGTTCCGGCCACCCACCAGGCCCGGGGTCTCGAGGCTCGGACAGTGGAGCCCGGATACGGAGCCCGCCACGACAGTACACAATTGCCTGAGTACATTCCTGCATGTACTTTAGAGTCATGGAAACCCTCACCCACGCCCCGGTGCTGGCCCGGTTCGGCTTCGCCGTGTCCGATCCCACCAGGGCCCGGATCCTGCTGGCCCTCGCTGACGCGCCCGCCTACCCGTCGGACCTCGCCGATTCCCTTAACGTGTCACGGCAGAGCATGTCCAACCATCTGACGTGCCTTCGTGGCTGCGGACTGGTGGTGGCCGTTCCGGATGGCCGCCGGAGCCGGTACGAGCTCGCGGATGCGCGGCTGGGCCACGCGATCGGTGACCTGATCGGCGTCGTGCTGGCCGTGGACCCGGCCTGCTGCGCCCCCGACGGGACGTGCCCGGCATGACGGCGCTCCAGTTGGCGCCCAGCCCCGTGCGCCGCGCCGTACTCAGCCGGCGCATCCGGATCTTTGCCGCCGCGACCATCAGCTACAACATTGTTGAGGCCGTCGTGGCGCTGTGGGCCGGCAGCGCCGCCGACTCGTCCGCGCTCATCGGCTTCGGCTTGGACTCCGTGATCGAGGTGGCGTCCGCCGTCGCCCTGTCCTGGCAGTTTGCCGCCAGGGACCCCGAACGGCGCGAGCACCTCACCCTGCGGATCATCGCCATCTCCTTCTTCGCCCTCGCCGCCTTTGTCATCCTTGACTCCGTAACCTCCCTGGCCGGCGGCGGTGCGGCACGTCATTCCACGCCGGGCATCGTGATCGCGGCCCTGAGCCTGGCCATCATGCCTGTGCTGTCCTGGCTGCAGCGCCGGGCAGGGCGCGAACTCGGCTCCCGGACGGCGGTGGCCGACTCCAAACAGACGCTGTTGTGCACCTACCTCTCCGCCGTCCTGCTGGTCGGGCTGGTGCTGAACAGCACCTTGGGCTGGTGGTGGGCCGACGCCGGCGCAGCCCTGGTCATCGCCGTGATCGCCGTCCGCGAAGGCGTCAGCGCATGGAAGGGCGACGTCTGCTGCACCGTTCCCCAGAATGCAGACCCGCAGGCGGCGGCAACCGACGACGCCGAAGCGGACGACTGCTGCCAGGCCCCGGCCCCTGTACCGGCGCCCGGCCCGGGCACAGACCCGGCCCCCGCCCCCGCCACCGTTGCAGACCACGGCCGCGGCACGGTCATTCAGGACTCATCATCGGCAGCCACGAAAAACCCTGAGGTGGGGGGTGAGCGGTCCTCCTGTTGCCCGGGCTGTGCTTCCAGCCGGGAACCTCAGGCCGTCACCGTGAGCCTCGGCCCGGGCTCGGGTCTGGGCCCGGACTCGGGCCGCAGCTCGGGCTCGGCTCACAGGGACGCCTGAGTCATGGACTTCGAACTGCGCACCATTCCGGGCTGCCCGAACGCCGTCCCGGCCCTTGAATTATTCCGTGCCGTCCTGGCGGCAGAAGGGTTCCACGCAGAACACGTGACCGTCCGTGAGATATCCTCCGAGCGCGAGGCCGAGGAGCTCCAGTTCCACGGCTCCCCGTCGTTCATCGCTGGGGGAAATGACCTGATTCCTGCGGATTCCGCACCGGCCCTGAGCTGCCGCCTCTACCGCACAGGGAACGGCGTGACAGGACTTCCTTCCGTCGAGTTGTTGCGCACCGCAGTCCGTGCCCCCGGCTCCTCGGCGTGAGCTGTCAACCGCTTGATCCCTCCGACACCCAGGACTTGGAGACACGCGCATGAGTGGTCATGACCTCGGCCATGGAGCTGCCGGCGCCTCCGGACCCGGTAACCGCGGCAAACTGATCATCGTCTTCGCGATCACATTCACGGTCATGATCGCGGAAATCATCGGTTCGAGCCTCACCGGCAGCCTCGCGCTCCTAGCCGATGCCGGCCACATGTTCACGGATTCCACCGGGCTGCTGATCGCATTCATCGCCGCGTCGCTGGCACTGAAACCGGCCACTCCGAAACGGACGTGGGGTTACAAGCGGGCCGAAATCGTCACCGCGGCGGGCCAGGCAGCCCTGCTGCTCGGCGTCTGCGGCTTCGTCATCGTCGAGGGGATCCGCCGCCTCTTCGAGCCTCCGGAGGTCGGCGGAGACGCGATGCTCTGGTTCGGCATCATCGGTCTCGCCGGGAACGTCGTCGGGCTGATCGTCATTGCGTCCGGCCGGAACCACAACTTCAATATGAAGGCCGCGTTCCTGGAAGTGCTCAACGATGCGCTGGGGTCCGTGGCTGTGATCGTCGCGGCGATCATTATCGCTGTGACCGGCTGGGTCCAGGCTGACGCCGTCGTGTCGCTGTTCATCGGCGTCCTCATCATCCCCCGCACGCTCAAGCTGCTGCGCGACACCGTGAACGTCCTGATGGAGAACGCGCCCCAGGGGCTGGACATGGCCAAGGTCCGCGACCACATCCTGGCACTCCCTCACGTCATCGACGTCCACGACCTGCACGCTTCCCTGGTGGCCTCCGGCACACCGGTCCTCTCGGCGCGCGTGACCGTCGAGGACAGTTGTATGACGGATGGCCACGCCGCCACCATATTGGCGGATCTGCAGCGCTGCGTTGCCGAACATTTTGACGTCAGCGTCGAACATTCCACCTTCCAAATCGAACCCGCCGCCCACCGTGACCAGGAAAGCATCCCGCACTGATGACTCAGACACCCCTAAAAACCGCCTCCGCCCCGAAAGACCCTGCGAAGAAAGCCCGCCTCGTGATCTGGATCCTGCTCGGCGTCATCGTCGCCGCCGGAGTGCTCTGGTACGCGGTTTTTTCTGCGACCAAGACGGCACCGCCTACCCCGCAGCCCGCCGCAGACGCGCAGCTTGTCCGCGACGACAGCCACCGGGTTACTTCACCTGTCACGGAGAAGGCCCAGCTTGTCGAGTTTCTGGACTTCGAATGCGAGTCCTGCAGCGCAGCGCGGCCCCTCGTGGAGGAACTCAAGAAGGAGTACGGTGACCGGATCACCTTCGTGAACCGATACTTCCCCCTGCCCGGACACCGGAACTCCGGCACGGCGGCCCTGGCCGTGGAAGCTGCTGCGCAACAGGGCAAGTATGAGCAAATGTATGCCAAGATGTTCGAGACGCAGCCCCAGTGGGGCGAAAAGCAGGATTCGCAGGCGCCGCTGTTCAGGACCTTCGCGCAGGAGCTGGGACTGGACCTGGGCAAGTATGACGATGCCGTGGCGGATGAGCAGACCATTGACCGGATCCGCAAGGACGTCACCGACGGCAAAGCGCTGGGCGTGACAGGAACCCCTACGTTCTTTCTCGACGGTAAAAAGCTGACGCTGAGTACCGAGGCAGACTTCCGCCTAAAACTCGCCGACGCCGCTAATTAGCAGCGTCAGACCAGGGTGTGCCCGCTCAGGGCGCTGAATGCCTGCGCGGACGGAGCTTTTCCCGGCTCGGAACGGCAGATATGCGAACGCCGTCGTAAAATTCGTATGGTCCCTTGTTGAGGAAAACGATCTGCGGATCCGACTTTGGACATGCGTGGGACAGCGTCGGAGAATGACACATGGGCCGCTGCCCCGGCACACCGCGCGCACCGGAGCAGTCAGCCCTGATCGACCAGCCGGATCGACGACAAGCGAGGGAGCTCGGCATGACCATTCCACCACCCTACGAACCCGACCCGTTTCCGCCGGAGCCCGGCCCGGTGACGCCTCCGGCGCCGATCCCGGCACCGGGACCCGCGCCAACTCCCGGGCCGTTTCCCATGCCCGGTCCGCTGCCGATTCCCGACCCGGGACCGGTTCCGCCGCGGCCTGACCCGACCCGGTTCTAAACGCCTGGCCACGGCACGCGTCTCATGACGCGCAAAGCCCTACGCGACACGCAAATGCCCCCTCGACACGGGAATTCCGGTGTCGAAGGGTCATTTGCGCGTCGCCAGGAAGACTGCGCGTCGGGAAGACTGCGCGTCGGGGCCTACGGCAGGATGATGTCGCGCGTGCGGTGGTCGTAGTGGATGACCAGTTGGCCGCCGCCGTGGCGCACCTCGTGATTGGCGCCGTCGAAGGCTCCGAACGCGCCAAAGTTCTCATCCCAGGAGCGGTTGAGGGCGATCTTGAAGCTGTAGAAACCGGCTGGGAGATCAGCCGCGAGCTTCCAGAGCTGATCAACGAGATCCAGTTCCATCTGGACTTCGTCATACTGCGGTGCCCAATTGGCGGGCGCGCCCAGGAGGACGTTGAAATCACCGACGACGGCGACTGCCTCCGGCTGGTCGATGGTCTGGACGCTGGCGCTGGCGGCGGCGGCAGCCGGGGCGGCGGCTGAGCCGGGAGCCGAGGCAGCCTCGTGTGCCTTCGCAGCAGCCTTGGCAGGGGCCTTGACTGCGGCCGCGCGCTTGCGTACGCCCTTGGCGACCGGGGCATCGGCCTCTTCGACCAGCTTGGCGGCCTTCGACGGTGCAGCAGCCTTCGGGGCAGCCTTGCCGGAAACCTTGGGATCAGCTTTCGACGGTGCTTCCGCCGCGGCGGCAGCCTTCGGAGCAGCCTTTGGAGCCGGCGCAGACGGCAGCGGGGTGCCGGCCGGGACGGGAGTTCCGGCGTCGAGCGCTGCAGCAAAAGCTGCAGGCGCAGCGAAGGCGACCGTGGCACGCTGTCCGTCGTCGGTGATGCTCCAGCCGGAACGGCCCTTGACCAGCCAGCCGGCCTTGACCAGCTTCGCCGTGGCAGTGGTCAGCGTCTTGTGTCCGCGGGGAATTCCACCGCTGAGCAGCTCGCGCTCAAACTCGTTGAGCGGAACGTGTGCGATTGCCTCGCCCAGCACCGCCCCGGCGTTCAGTTTCTCACCCGTCCATACCCCCTCGGCAAGAACGTCCAGCACGGCCTTCAGCCGAAGGTTGGTGTTTTCCGCAGTGTTCGCGCCCATGGGTCTCCTCTAGCAGCAATTGATCCACCTGCATCTTGCCAAGGTTGGGTGCATTTTCGCGAGTAGAAACGGTTAACTTTGTGTGTCGTGACCCACTATTACGGTCCGGCCGGGAGGTCGCAGGAACGCCCAGTCATCCCTACCCGCCAGTAGAAAACAACGCGGGGTCACTTACGGCCCGTCCCAGCCCTCAGAATGGGCCGTAAGTGACCCCGCGTTGCTTGATGCTGTTAGTGCCCGGATGCTGCCAGTTCGGCCAGCAGCTCCGTTTTGCGTTCCTCGCTCGCGAAGGAGGAACGGATCGAGTTCGCCGCCATCCGCACGCAGTCGAACTCGGACAGGCCCATCACCGATTTCAGCTGCGCGAAGTTGTCATCCACGTACCCGCCGAAATACGCGGGATCATCCGAATTCACACTGACGTTCAGCCCGGCCGCGAGCATTGCCGCCAGCGGATGCTCGGCCAGTGTGTCCACAGCCCGCAGCCGGACGTTGGACAGCGGGCACACGGTCAGCGGCGTGAGCTCGTTCACCAGCCGTTCCACCAACTCCGGGTCCTCCATACAGCGGATGCCGTGGTCGATCCGCTCGACGTCGAGGATGTCCAGGGCATCAATGATGTACGACGGCGGGCCCTCCTCGCCGGCGTGCGCTATCCGGTGCAGCCCGGCCTCGTTGGCCCGGGCAAAGAGCCGCTCGAACTTGGCCGGCGGGTTGCCCACCTCGGCCGAATCCAGCCCGATCCCGGCGATGGGCGCATTCATGGCCAGCAGTTTTTCGAGCACCTCCAGCGCGGATTCCTCGGACAGATCCCGCAGGAAGGCGGCGATCAGCAGGGTTGAGATGCCGAATTCCTCCACGGAGGTAGCCAGCACCGACGCGACGCCGTTAACGCAGTTCTCCAGCGACACCCCGCGGGACAGATGCGCCTGCGGATCCAGCATGATCTCGGCGTGCCGCACCCCGGCGAGTGCAGCCCGGGTCAGGTAGGACCGGGTCATGTCGGCGAAGTCCTGCTCGGTCCGGAGCACGGCCATGTTGGCGTAGTACAGGTCCAGGAATGACTGCAAATCCGTGAACTCGTACCGCGAGCGCAGCTCATCCAGGTCCGCGTACGGCAGCTGGATCCCGTTCCGCTCGGCGAGCGCGAAAATCAGTTCCGGTTCCAGCGTTCCCTCGATGTGCAGGTGCAGCTCCGCAACCGGAAGCGGGCCGTGCACCTCCTCCGGGACCTCGAAGAGCTCCGGCGCCGCGCCGCCTTCCGGGTACGGCTGGGCTGCTTTGGTGCCGGCAACAGCGTCGCCGTCGTTAGTTTCCATTGGGTAAGGATATGCCCGCGGCTGGCAGACCCGGATAGAGTCGATTGGATGCACAGTGATCAGCATGCTTCCGATCTGCCCGGCCCGCCCCCCGGCCTGTCCCCGGACGGCCCCGCGGACGGCTTCGTCCGGGTCCGCGGCGCGCGGGAAAACAACCTGCGGAACGTGGACGTGGACGTCCCCCGCGACGCGATCGTCGCCTTCACCGGCGTCTCAGGTTCGGGCAAGTCCTCGCTGGCGTTCGGCACCATCTATGCCGAGGCCCAGCGCCGCTACTTCGAATCCGTGGCGCCCTACGCCCGCCGGCTCATCCAACAGGGCCACAACCCCAAGGTGGACACGATCACCGGGCTGCCTCCCGCCGTCGCGCTCCAACAGCGCCGCGGCACGCCCAGCTCGCGGTCCACGGTCGGCACGGTCACCACGCTCTCCAACTCGCTGCGGATGCTCTTCTCGCGCGCCGGCAGCTACCCCGACGGCGCCGGCCAGCTCGACTCGGATGCCTTCTCTCCCAACACCGCCGCCGGTGCCTGCCCGGTCTGCCATGGCCTCGGCATCGCGCACACCGTCACCGAGTCATCACTGGTCCCGGATACCTCGCTCAGCATCCGCGACGGTGCCATCGCGGCCTGGCCCGGCGCCTGGCAGGGCAAGAACCTGCGCGACATCCTCACCCACCTGGGCTACGACGTCGACACACCGTGGCGCAAGCTGCCCAGGAAGCACCGCGACTGGATCCTCTTCACCGAGGAACAGCCCGTAGTGGAGGTGACCCCGCAGCGCGACCGCGTGGCCAAACCGTACAAGGGCCGGTTCTGGAGCGCCAAAAGCTATGTGCTGCACACCCTCGCCGATTCCAAAAGCACCACCATGCGCGACCGCGTGCTGCGCTTCATGGAGACCGGCCCGTGCCCCCGCTGCGGCGGCAGCGGACTGACGCCCGCCGCCCTCGCCGTGACCTTCGCGGGCCGGACCATCGCCGGGCTCAACGCCGTGCCGATGGCCGAGCTTGCCGAGATCATCCGCCCCACCACCGAACTCACGGAGGCCGGTACCGCCTCGCGCAAGCAGGCCTCGGGTGAGAGCAACGAGGTGGCCGTGGCCATCACCCGCGACCTCCTGCAGCGCGTCACGGTGCTGCTGGATCTGGGCCTTGGCTACCTGGCCTTGGGCCGCGCCACACCCACGCTCTCCCCCGGCGAAATGCAGCGCCTCCGGATCGCCACCCAGCTCCGCTCCGGCCTGTTCGGCGTGATCTACGTGCTGGACGAGCCCTCCGCCGGCCTGCACCCCGCCGACGCCGAGCCCCTCCTGGCCGTCCTGGACCAGCTCAAGGCCGCCGGCAACTCAGTGTTCGTGGTGGAGCACAACATGGACGTGGTCCGCCGCGCCGACTGGCTCGTGGACGTCGGACCGCACGCCGGTGAAGGCGGCGGCGAGGTGCTCTACAGCGGCCCCGTGGCCGGCCTCGCCGAGGTGGAGGCATCCGTGACCCGGCCGTTCCTGTTCCCCGACGCCGCGGATACTGGTACTTCCGGCGGTGCCAGCGGTTCCGGCGGTGCCGGGACGGGGGAGAAGAACGACGACGGCGGCCTTGCCGCCGGTCCGGGGGACGGCGGCCGCCGGGAAGCGTCGGGCTGGCTTGAGCTGCGCGACATCAGCCGGCACAACCTGCGGGAGCTGGACGCGAACTTCCCGCTCGGGGTATTGACGGCCGTCACGGGTGTCTCCGGTTCCGGCAAATCGACCCTGGTCAGCCAGGTCCTGGCGGAGGTGGTCGGCGCCCGGCTGCACCCGGAAGCCGGAACCAACGCGGCGGACACCTGGACCGGGGAGGAGCAGGCGTTGAGCGAATCCAGCGAGCCGCTGACGGTCGGACCCGTGTCCGGCCTGGACCACATCGACCGGCTCGTGAAGGTGGACCAGAAGCCGATCGGCCGCACCCCGCGGTCCAATCTCGCTACCTACACCGGCCTCTTCGACGCGGTCCGCAAGGAATTCGCCGCCACGGACGGGGCCAGGGCCCGGGGCTTCGGAGCCGGACGCTTCTCCTTCAACGTGGCCGGCGGGCGCTGCGAAACCTGCCAGGGCGAGGGCTTCGTGGCTGTCGAGCTGTTGTTCCTGCCCGGCAGCTATGGCCCCTGCCCCGAGTGCCACGGCTCGCGTTACAACCCGGAAACCCTCGAAGTCACCTACCGCGGCAAGAACGTGGCGGAGGTCCTCGGCATGACAGTTGACGCCGCCGCCGAGTTCCTGGCCGGGGTCCCGGCCGCCGCGCGCAGCCTGCAGACCCTACGCGAGGTTGGTCTGGGCTACCTCCGCCTAGGCCAGCCCGCCACCGAACTCTCCGGCGGCGAAGCGCAGCGGATCAAGCTCGCTACCGAATTGCAGCGCGCCCAGCGCGGCCACTCGCTCTATTTGCTGGACGAGCCAACCACGGGGCTGCACCCGGCCGACGTCGAACTCCTCATGGCCCAGCTGCACCGGCTCGTCGACTCCGGAAACACCGTGATCGTGGTGGAGCACGAGATGGACGTAGTGGCCGCCGCGGACTGGGTGATCGATCTCGGCCCGGCCGGTGGCGACGCCGGCGGCAGGATCATGGCGGCCGGAACGCCCGCCGCCGTCGCGCGTTCCACGACGAGCCGGACCGCACCGTACCTGGCTGCGGTTGTCCGGGACTGACCCGGACCAGAGAATCCCTTAAAAATCACGTCTTGATAACGGCGGGAGCCTGCATTAACCTCGATGCCATGCCCGGAATCCGGGCCATGAATGCCCGGTGCTGCCACCACCTGCCACTGCCCGGCAGGCGGACACCGAACACGACCTCAATTGTCAGGGGCGGGCAGTGGCGTGACAACGTCCGGGGACGGGCCGAGCGCTGGTGGCCCTCAGGAGCATGTGTCGCCATGAACAATTCAATCCATCGCTCTGCCGCGCGCCGCGCCATCACGGCCGCGGCTGTCTCGATTGCCGGCGTCGCGCTGTCCGCCACGGCCGCCAGCGCAGCTGTCCCCAACGCCGCCGCCGCGTCCGTCTGGGATTCCCTCGCCCAGTGCGAAAGCAGCGGCAACTGGGCCATCAACATCGGTAACGGCTACGCCGGCGGGTTGCAATTCAGCCCCAGCACATGGGCGGCCTATGGCGGAACCGGGTCTGCGGCGAATGCCAGCCGTGAGCAGCAGATCGCTGTCGCCGTAAGGGTGCAGGCCGGCCAGGGCTGGGGAGCGTGGCCGGCCTGCGCCGCAAAGTTGGGCCTGGCCGGCGGCGCAGTAGCACCGCCCAGCGCAGCCAGGCCGCAGGCAGCCGCTGCTGTTCCGGCCCCGGCGGCTGCTGCTGTGCCTGCCCCGGCGGCCAAGGTGCCGGCCCGGAGCGCCGCGCCCAAGGCAGCCGTTCCGGCACCGCGACACGTTGCGGCGGTCACCCTGAGCGGCCGGACATACACAATCCAGAGCGGCGACACCCTGAGCAAGATCGCTGCGGAGCTCAACATCGCCGGAGGCTGGCAGCTGCTCTCCGACGCCAACGCTTCGACCATCAGCAACCCGAATCTGGTGTTCCCCGGCCAGGTGCTGCAACTCCCCGCCTAGCGGCTGGGCTGGTAGCGGCTCACTGGTCAGCTACTGACTGGTCAGCGGCTCACTGGTGAAACCACGACGCCGGAGCGAACCCTTGCGGGGTCGCTCCGGCGTCGGCTATATCCTTTGGGTGAAAATCCTGTCCGTGACGCTGGCTCAGGTGGCCCGTGGAATTTCGCGGACGATCCGAACCTTCCAGGCGGCGTCGTCGCTGGTGTCCAGCAGGGCCACGGTGCCCACGGCAAGGTGCAGGGCCACCCGCTTGGCGGCGAGGAGTTCGAGGTAGAGGCTCTCGTTCATCCGGGCCGGGGCGTCGATCACGTACTTCACGGCGTCGCGGACTTTGCGGTAGTTGGCGCTCTGCTCCCGGTGCAGGTGGAGTTCCAGCATCCGCCGCTGACGGATCTTCGGCTCTTGGCGGTTCAGCCAGGAGATCGCTGCGTGGACCGCCACCACGAGCGTCAGCGAAATGGCGTAGATCTCCCAGCCGCTGGAGAGCAGGAACAACGGCAGGTTGCCGATTGCGACGACGGCGATGAAGAGGCGGAACGCGAGGAAGCGTCGCATCGTGAGCGCGAAGGTGGCAAGTGCCAGGGGGAAACCGCGTTGCTCCCGGCGCGCCGCCGCAGGATCGATCGTGAATTCTTCCAGCACCAGCATGCCGTTGGCTTCCGGGCCCAGCATTTGTCCGTACTTGGGCGCAGACGGCGCTGTATCTTCGGGTACTGCTTCACTCGACATGGACGTGTCTTCCGGGCGGCAGGGGTATTTGAGCCAGTTTACGCTCCGATGCCGAGGGCCGTCCGTCCCGTTCCGGAATGTGAACACGCTCACCCGTGATCCCGTGCAATTGGCGCATTGGCTCCGTGGCCCCAAACTGGAGAGATGCAGACCTTTCTCCCTTTCCCCGATTTTCAGCAGAGCGCCGCGGTGCTGGACCGCGCGCGGCTCGGCAAGCAGCGCGTTGAAGCGCTGCAGGTCCTCCGCGCGCTGGTGATCCCGGAGTACGGCTGGCAGTCGCACCCCGCCATCCGGATGTGGATGGGGTACGTTCCCGCGTTGACGCTTTACGGCCTCACGATGGTGGACGAGTGGACGGCCCGCGGCGGCGAGGACACGACGCGCGGGAAAATCATGGAGTTCGCGCCCCAGGCCGCGCACCCGGACTATGCGGCCAAGATTCCGATGCCGCCGTGGCTGGGAAACCCTGAGTTGCACCTCAGCCACCGCTCCCGGCTGATCGGCAAGGACCCGCGCTTCTACACAGCGTTGTTCCCGGACACCGATCCGGACCTCGAATACGTCTGGCCTGAGCCGAGGCTCGACCTGCTGCCGGAGGATCCCGCCGGAGAGCGCATGTGGGTCCTCCGCCTGCCGCTTGGCGACACCGACCCAGCGAAGCTGGACACCGTCAGCCTGCCCCTTGTGGGTCGCGCGAAGGCCGCCGCCGAGGACGACGAGTACCAGTTCGTCTACGCCGATTCCGGCGCCCGGCGCCCGGCGAAGCAGCGCAAGCTTCCACCAAAGCAGCTCGTCAAGAAGCCGACGCGCAAGCGCCAACAGCAGGAAGAAGCGTTCACCACCCTTCCCGGCAACTCCGTGGTGGCCATCCCGATCGCCGGCGGCACCTCCTTCGCGGTAGGCAAGGTCCTAGGCCGGCCCATCACCGTGGACGGCCATTTCGCGCGCAACTTCCAAGTCGACGAAATCGTTGACCGCTCAGCCTTCGACTACCCGGCGCTGCTGCAGGATCCCCGGGTCTTCTTCCCGATTCCGGCTCGGTAGCCTGCTGGCGTTCGACGGCGGCGGGCGGCCGGTGCCGCCGTCGTGAGGCTTCGGCGGCAGCCGGCCCACGACGTCCGGCAGCCGGCCCACAAAAGCGCACAACGGCGGCGGCCACCCGGCCCCGGAGCCGAATACTGCCCGACGCCGAGAGACCCACCGCTGCATTCCGGCGGTCTTGCTGGTGTTAGGAGCTGGCGGCGCTGGTATTGATGTCGCCGTTGACGCCCTTGGGGAAGAACCCTCCTTCGCGTACTGCCTTGGGAGTCAGATAGGCGATATTCAGGACCTGACCGGCGCTCCGGCTGAAGGCGAGGCCATTCGCGTCGGTGGGGACGAGGTTGGCGGTATCTTTGGTCCCGATACCCTGGTCGAGGTCGGTGGATCCGTCCAGACTGTCCCGGGCATCGGAGATGGCCTTAGCGGGCATCTGCAGTCCGAGGGCGTAGAGGGTGGTCCGGATGATGCCGGCGTGGTAGGCCTCGACGGCAAGGATGCCGGCGGCAGCTTCGAGGTAGGTTTTGTTGTCGATCAGCGGCGCGGCTCCTTTGTAGGCGGTCACGCCGACGTCTTCGAAGATGAATGCACCCAGGAGGAAGCTGGTCTCGTCGGCGAAAGGGTTGAATGTCTGGCCGGCCTTGATCAGGCCTGCGGCCCTTGCCGCGGCGGTGAAGCTAGCGTTCAGATCGATTTGGGGACGGGAGACAGCGGCTTTTCCCAGTGCGCTGCGGAGGAACTTCACATGGGCTTCTTCATCGGCGGCTATTTCTTTGGCGTATTTTTCGATCAGGCTGCCTGACTTGAACGGTACCTTCGCGCCACCGGTGACACCTCCCTTGCGTCCCTTGCCGTCCGTGAGCCCGTCGTCCAGGCCGCGGCCGGTCACAGCCCGCAGGTAGAACTCGGCCTCGAGGTACTCGAGGTTGAGGGCAAAGTTCAGGATGGCCCCGTCGCTGGGCCCCTTGCCGGAATCCTCGTCCTCTCGGGACGCATACGCCGGTGAGCTGGCGAGGAGCGCGGCGGCGCCGCCAATCCCTGCGATGCCGGCGGCGCGGAACAAAATGCGCCGATCCATCGGGTCTTCGGCGCTGCGGCTCATTGCATCGGTAATGAATTTTTGGTCGAACATGGGTTTTCTCCTGTCATGAATGCGATTTTGAGACCATGACAATTCGGAGGATACGCCCACAGGGGGCCGGCCGGAAGAGCCCGCCGCAAATCTGACGGGGGACGACGGCTTTGGTCGCGGAACTCGAATTGGCTTGCGCCAGCGGGCCGGTGGAAACAAGATCCCGCCAGGATTTGCTCAGGGCTGACCGGAGCGGAGCCCGAAAGCTGGCAGACTTGCCGTCATGACTGTACTTCTGGCCGGCTGCGGCGATCTGGGAACCGAGGCCGGGCTGCGCTTTGCGGCCGCCGGCCACCGTGTGGTGGGCTGGCGGCGTTCGCCGGGGAAACTTCCGGCTGCCATCGAAGGCGCCGCGGCTGACTTGAGCGCCGGCGAACTGCCGCCCATCCCGGCGGACACCACCGCCGTCGTCGTCGCCATTGCAGCGGACTCACCCACCGAGGATGCCTACCGCGCCGCCTATGTGGACGGGGTATCGAACGTTTTGGACGCGGTGCTGGCCTCCCCCGCGCCCGTCCGGCGCGTGCTGTTCGTCTCCTCCACCGCGGTGTACGGCGACGCCGACGGCGGCTGGATTGACGAAAGCACGATGCCGGAACCCGCCGGGTTCTCGGGCCGCATCATCCGCGAGGCGGAAGAACTCCTGGCTAGTCGCCTGCACGGCACCGGCATCACGCCGGTGGTGCTGCGCCTCGGCGGAATCTACGGTCCCGGGCGGACCCGGCTGATCGACCAGGTGCGCAGTGGAGCGGCCGTGATGCCGACGGAATCGCGCTTCACCAACCGGATCCACCGCGACGACGCCGCGGCCGCGATCGTCCTGCTGTGCACCATGTCCGGGACGCCGGCCCCCTTGTACGTGGGCGTGGACAATGAACCGGCCCAGCTCGGCGAAGTGCTGCGCTTCCTGGCCGCCGAGCTGGGACTCCCGCAGCCGCCGTCGCGAATGGAAAGCGGCACCCGGGCTGACGGTTCAACCGTCCAAGCGACCGGCGGCGAGCCTCCCCGCGCGGGCGAGCCGACCCGCAAGGGCTGGCCGACCAAGGGCGAGCCGACCCGCACAGGCGAGCCGTCCCGGGGCGGCAACAAACGCTGCAGCAACACCCTGCTGCGTGGCACCGGTCTGGAGTTCCAGTACCCGAGTTTCCGGGAAGGCTATCGCGCCATTCTCGCCGGCGTGGGCGTCCGGCACGCCTAAGGGTCCGGCACGCCAGTTCCTGCCCGGTCCGGACAACACCTGGCCCAGACAACACCAGCTTCAGACATAAAGCCACCGAGCTTCCAGTGAGGGAAACAATGGACTTGCAGCAGATTATTGAAGCGGCCGGCCGGTATATGGATGTCGCCGGCGTGGCCGTCATGGTGATCGGCGCCGTCGTGTCCATCCCGATGGCTATGCGCGGATTCCAGCCGCGGCGCCTGCCTGCGGGGTCCGCCCCGCTGTCCGTGTACCGCTCCTACCGGCAATTGCTGGGCCGCTCGATCCTGCTGGGGCTGGAACTGCTTGTGGCCGCCGACATCATCCGGACTGTCGCCGTCGCTCCCACCTTTGAGAGCGTCGGCGTGCTGGCCATTATCGTGCTCATCCGGACCTTCCTGAGCTTCTCACTTGAGCTGGAAATCACCGGCCGCTGGCCCTGGCAGCATCAGCCCGATGCAGCCCTCACCGCGTCCGCGGCGAGCTGAATTCCTTCCAGGTGACGCCGTCCCCGGCTAGGCTCGGGGAATGACAGAAAACGTGCGTTCTCTTGCCCCCAAAGCCACCGAGCTGCTCCGCCTTCACCACGCGCCCGACATCCTGCAGGTCATCAACGTCTGGGACGCGATTTCCACGAAAGTGGTGGCTGACATTCCCGGCGCCCGCGCCGTGGCCACAGCCAGCCACTCCATCGCCGCATCGCTAGGCTATGCGGATGGCGAGAATATCCCGCTGGAAGACATGATCGACGCCATTCGGCTGATCTCCGACGCGACGTCGCTCCCCGTCAGTGCCGACCTCGAGTCCGGCTACGGAAACCCCGGCGAGACCGTGCGCAAGGCCATTGGTGCCGGCGTCGTCGGCGCCAACATCGAGGACCAGATGCGTTCCCTCGGCGATGCCGTGGCGCAGATGAGCTCCGTGGTGCGGGCAGCCGAGGCAGAGGGCATCGACTTCGTTCTCAACGCCCGTACCGACGCCTTCGTGAAGGGCCAGGACAGGGACCCCGCGGCTGTGCTGGCCGATGCCATCGAGCGTGGCCGCGCTTTCCTCGAGGTGGGTGCAACGACCGTTTTTGTGCCGGGCCTGCTGGATGAGGCCACCGTCACCGCGCTAGTGGAGGGGATCGGCTGGAACAAGGTTTCCGTCATCAATGTGCCCGGTTCCCTGGCCCCGGCCAGGCTCCAGGAACTCGGCGTCGCCCGCATCTCGTACGGCCCGTGGACCCAACGCGTGGCGCTGACCGCCCTGGCTGACGCCACAACGGCGTTGTTGGCCGGAGGGATGCTTCCGGAGGGAACCCGGGCCCTGAACTAATGGAGCACAACTGATGAGTCTCGACCCCTGGCCAAGCGCCCCCAGCCTTCCGGCCCCGATCATCATGGATCAGCGATGGACGGATGCCGTCTTTCTGCACTGGCGCATCCCTGATGCCGTGGCAGCGTCGTTCATGCCTCCGGGCGTGGTCCCGGACGTCTTCGACGGATCCGCCTGGGTGGGGCTGATCGGTTTCCGCATGCAGGGCGCCGGACTTGGCCAGGGGCCCGGGATTCCGTACTTCGGCAATTTCAACGAGATCAACGTGCGCCTCTACTCCCGGGAACCGGACGGCACCCGGGGTGTAGTCTTCCTCAGCCTGGACGCCTCGCGGCTGGCTGTGGTGCTCGCTGCGCGGGCCGCCGGGATTCCCTATGTGTGGTCGCGCGACCACTTCCGGGCAGCAAGTCCGGCGGACCCTTCCATCGGGTACTCGGTGCGCCGATTTCGGCGAGGTGCCCGGAGCGATTTCGCGGTGGCCCCGGAGCCCGACGCCGAAGCTACCGATCCGCTGTCCGTCCACCTCACCGCCCGGTTCGGACTTCATACCAGCTTCCGCGGCAAGACGCTCTACGTTCCGAACACACACAGCGCGTGGCCGCTGCACCGGGCGCGGGTGACCGTTCTGGAGGACCAGCTCATCGCTGCAGCAGGGATCATTGTGGAAGGGCCGCCCGAGTCGGTGCTGTTCTCGCCCGGCGTGCGCACGCAGTTTGGCCGGCCACGGGTGCTGGGCGGCGGGACCTGATTTTGCTTTAGGGCGGGGCGGCGGGGTCTGAATCTGTTTCGCCTGGGCGGCGGGGTCTGATTTTGTCTCAGGGCGGGCGATCTGGCGCCGGAGATGCCCGTCAGGCACGGAGTCAGTTTCGTGTCGGACCCCCTTAGTAATGTGGAGTTATGGAAACCGTCGGGGAATTCATTCCTTTCAAGGACACGGATCCGGGCCCGGCCCGGACCGGGATCCGGGCCGGACTCCGTGGCGCCTCCCTGGACCAACAGCCCGGCGTGGACAGCGCCCTTGCGGTACTCCGGGATGTCGCTTCAACGGCGGTGGCCGACGCGGGGGGCTGGGGATTCCGGACAGCGGCGGACTTCGCCGGGCAGGTGGAAGAGCTCTCCCGGACCGTGGAATATCTGCAACTCGTGGCGTCCGCCGCCGTGGACCGGACCCGGAAGCAGCCCGCCTCCGCGGTGAAAGGCACCACATCGTGGACCACCGGCTGGCGCGACACCCCGGCAGATACG
>NZ_JAXCID010000041.1:0-34734 GCF_035985125.1 Arthrobacter sp. CG_A4
ACAAGGACGCCAAACCGTTCACCTGGACCAAGTCCGCGGAGTATCTACTGGGCAAGATGAAACGCAAACAAACCATTAACACGGAACACTAGCGGGCAATGATGTTAGTTCGTCGGGGGACCGGGCGCGGTCGCCGGACTCCGGGACATGCCCCGCGCCGGGGTCAGCGGATGGACATAGTGTCATTGTGTCCAGTCCCGGGTGTGAAAAATGGGCATGTCCCGCTGGGCTGGACACCTGGTCTGTACACCCGCCCGAGGGGACATGCCCCGCGCCGGGGTCGGCGGGACTGGACACCGGCTCAAGGGGACATGCCCCGCGCCGGGGTCGACGGATGGACATAGTGTCATTGTGTCCGGTCCCGGGTGCGAAGAATGGGCATGTTCCGCTGGGCTGGACTCCTGGTCTGTACACCCGCCCGAGGGGACATGCCCCGCGCCGGGTTCGACGGATGAACATGGTGTCATTGTGTCCGGTCCCGGGTGCGAGGAATGGGCATGTCCCCCGTTCACCCCGCCCCGGCTCGACAAGGTCCGGGCTCCGTCTAGGCCCCCAACGAGCTGACGAAAATGCCGCTAGACGACGGTCAGGGTGACGATTGATCCTTCGGGGGCCTTGGTGCTCACCGGATTCTGATCCCGGACGGTGCCGAAGAAGCCGCCCAGAATGTTGTTTACACGCACCTCGAAGCCCATTTGCTCGAGGGCCTTGCGCGCTTCAGACGCTTGCTTGCCGATGAAACTGGGCACGTCGACGAGCCTTGGACCCTTGGAAAGCGTCAGGGTCACGGACCCGCCCTTGGTGAGGTTGCCGGTCGCGGGGTCCTGGGCCACCACGGCGCCCTTCGGGACCTTCCGGTCGTTGACAGTCTCCGGGGAAATCACGGCCTTCAGCCCGGCGGCCTCGAGCGCCTTGACGGCGGCGGCCTGCTCCTGGCCGCGGACGTCAGGCACCGGGATGGGTTGCGGGCCCTTGGAGACGGTGAGGTCCACCGGGGTGCCGCGCCTTACAGGATTGCCACTGCGCGGCGCCTGGGCCAGGACCGTGCCGGCGGCTGCCGATTCGTCATAGGTCTCGGAGATCTGCCCCAGCGCCATCCCGGCACTGTTGAGGCTGGTCTTGGCCTGGTCCAGGGACGTTCCGGTCAGCTGCGGCAGCGGGAACAACTCGGGGCCCTTGGAGACGGCCAGGGACACCGGCTGGAACTTCCGGATGATCTGGCCGGACGGCGGCTCCGAGCCGACCACCAGGCCGGGCAGGACTTCGTCGTCGAAGACGTCCTTGGTGGTGGACTGGAAGCCGGCGGTCCGCAGCAGCTGCTGGGCGTCGGCGACGGTCCTGTTTGCCAATTCCGGAATCGTTCCGGGTGAGCCGGGGCCCATGCCGAAGAACCAGCCGGCGCCGCCTGCCAGCAGGGCAGCAATAACCAGCACGAGGATCCACAGCAGCCCCCGGCGCCGGGGATTTCCCTCGCGCAGGCTGCGCACCGGCGTGGCCGCCGCGCGCTGGCGTGCCTTGTCCTCGTCGCGGTCCTGCCTGCGCTGCGCGCGTTTGCTGGCGGGAGCCGCGCGGCCGGCCGGTTCGCCGCCGCCGGCGTGCCCGTCCGGAGCCTCGAACGAGGCCTCTTCCGGGGCGGAGAGATGCCCGTAGCCAGGGCGCCGCGGCGCGGCCGATATCACGGTGGTGGGGGTACTCCCGCGGGAGATGATCTCCGTGGGCCGCTGGATGCCGCCGAGCCGCTCGGTCCGGGCGCCACCGCTATCGGCGGGGCCGGGAGCGCCGACGGCGGCGGGGCCGGGAGCGGGGCCGGAAGCGGCGCCGCCCGAGGCAGTACCCGGGACAACGCCCGGGACGGTGCTGCGGCGGGCGGCCGGCGGCTGGAGGTCGAGTTCGGCGTCGCTGAGGTTGGTCCGGATGTGCCGCAGTTCAGTCAGCAGCGCACTGCCGTCCACCGGACGCTTGTCCGGGTCGCTGGCGGTGCACCATTGCACCAGCTCATCGAGTTCCCCGGCGAGGCCCGGCACGTGCTCCGAGGGGGCTCCCACGTCCGAGTTCACGTGCTGGTAGGCCACCTGGATGGGGACTTCGCCGTCGAACGGCTGCCGGCCGGTCATCATCTCGTAGAGCATGATTCCGAGCGAATAGATGTCGCTGCGGGCATCGGCCTGCCTGCCGAGCACGAGCTCGGGGGAGAGATAGGCCACAGTGCCGATGAGGGCGCCGGTGCTGGTCGACGTCGAGACGGCCCGGGCCAGGCCGAAGTCGCCGACCTTGATCCGGCCGTCGTCGGCAATCAGCACGTTCTCGGGTTTGATGTCGCGGTGGATGAGGCCGGCGGCGTGGGCAGCGCCAAGGCCTTCGACAACGGGGTCGATCAGTGCGAGGGCGAGCCGCGGCGAGAGGGCCCCCCTGTCCCTGATGACGTCCCGCAGCGTGTGGCCTTTGATGTACTCCATCACGAGGTATGCGATCCGGCCGTCCTCGCCCTGGTCCAGGACCCCCACCACATGCGGGTGGGAGAGCCTGGCCGCGGCCTTAGCCTCGCGTCCCAGCCGGTCGAGGAACTGCGGGTCCCCGGCCATATGGGGATGCAGCACCTTCAGCGCCACATCACGCTCCAGCCGCTGGTCCGTGGCCACATAGACCGTGGACATCCCGCCGCTGGCCAGCCGGGACTGAATCAGGTACCGGCCATCCACGATGGTGCCTACGAGCGGGTCCGACGTGTAATCCTGCACCATACGATCCTAATCGCTGCACGGAATCGGGCCCGGATCAACATGCGATCCGGGCCCGTATCGTTATGCTCCGGGGCCGGCGGGGGCGCACGGTGCGCCTGGCCCGCGGGGCCCTGAGCCCTAGCCGAAGTTCTTCTGGTGGGCCTTGATGGACGCCACGTAGCGCTTGGTGTCGTCGTACATGCCGTACTTGCTGACCGAGTACTGGCCCTGGTAGTAGCCCGCGATGGCGGTGTCCAGATCCTTGCTCGTGCGGGTCAGCTGGCGGATGATGGCGACGCCGGCTGTGGCGTTGTCGTAGGGGTCCAGCAGGTTCAGCTTGCGGCCCACGAGGTCCGAGGCCCACTGGCCGGATGAGGGGATGACCTGCATGGTGCCGATGGCGTTGGCCGGGGAGACCGAGCGGTGGTCGAAGCTGGATTCCTGGAAGGCGAAGGCCAGTGCCAGGGACGGATCGACGCCCATCTTGCGGGCGGTGTCCGCGACGATCCCCTTCATCTGTTCGCGGCTGGGGACGGGGGAGGCGTTCAACAGTGCCTTGTTCTCGTTTGCCGAGCTGACCACGGCGGCCGGGTAGCTGAAGCCGAGGAAAGTGCTGGGCACCAGCGGCGCAGCCGTAGCCGGGGGCTGGCTGGATGCCGGCGCGATCGGGGCCGGCCCGGTCGATGCGCCCGGGATCACCAGCTTCTGACCGGGGTGGATAATGCTGCTCATCGTCAGCCGGTTGGCGGAGAGGACGTCGGACAACCTGACACCGTTCCTGGCCGCGATCCCGGAGAGCGTGTCCCCGGACTTGATGGTGTACGAACCCGACGCCGGGGCCGGGGCGGCGGGTGTGGACGCCGGCGCTACCGGGGCGGGGGTCACCGGGCCGGGGGCGGCCGGCGCGGGAGCGGTGGCGCCGTTGCCGATCTTAATCTGCTGGCCCGGGCGGATGATGGAGCCCATGTTGAGCCCGTTCCAGCCGAAGACCTCGGAAAGCCTGACACCGTGGCGGGCCGCGATGGCGCTGAGCGTGTCGCCCGACTTTACGGTGTAGCTGCTGCCGCCGCCCGGACCTGCCGGCGCAGGAGCCGAGGGTGCGGGTGCCGCCGGGGCCGGAGCGGTGGCGGTGCCGCCGAGCTTGATCTTCTGTCCGGGGTAGATGATCGTGTTCGACTGCAGGTTGTTCAGCTTCAGGACGGCGTAGGTGTCCAGGCCGAACTTGCCAGCGATCCCGCTGATGGTGTCGCCACGGGCGATCGTGTACTCAGCCGGTGCCGGCGCCTGGGTGGGCCGGAAAGATACGGGGACCGTGGCGGACACGGCAAGGGCCGGGATCATGGCCGACGTCAATGACTTTGCTGTCTGCGCCTGTGACTGCGCCTTCATCGCTGCGGCCAGTGTTGCCGGGATGGCACGCGGCCGGGACTCGGCCGCCGCGGGCTGGGCGAGCGCCAAAGAAGAAAGAATGACGGCGGGCAGCGCCGCCGTCGTGGCCGCGATCATCGGCAGGCTGGGCCGCGGGTGGGGCTTTGGCGAACGAGACGTCGTCATGGGAAAAATCCTCTTCTCAGCGGTGAACGCTGCAGGTCAGGCTGATGTCACTGGTGTTACCAGTGTGACTGATGTTATTGCTGTTACAAATGTGATCCATGTGAATCTCTCATGAATTGGCAATTAGCACAAGATCGGTCGGACATTCGGCAAACCGGATTTTGCGGAGTGTCGACGCGCCTGGGTTGCCGCCGCTCTCCCTCGGCCCGTGAAGATGCCCGGAGCCAACTAGGCGCAGGGGGACCTGCCGTGGCAATCTTGATCCGTGAGTAATGTAGAAAGCCTCGTGGGCGAATGGCTGCCCCTGCCCGATGTCGCCCAGCTTCTGGACGTTTCCATTACCAAGGTCCATGGCTTGCTGGATGAACGTGCGCTGGCTGCATTAAGGGTCGGCGAACGGCGGATTCGTTGCGTCCCGGCGGAATTCGTTCTGGACGGACACGCCGTGGAGAGCCTCAAGGGGACCATTGTGGTCCTCGCCGACGCCGGCTATTCGGATGAGGAGCTCATCACCTGGCTCTTTACACCGGATGAATCCCTGCGCGGCCGGCCGATCGATGCGCTGCGCGAAGGCCGCAAGACGGAAATCCGACGCCGGGCACAATCCCTGGCCTGGTAGCACCGACCAGGGTTCAGGCGGTGCGGCTGACGGTGACCTCGGCAAGCTTCCGCAGCGCCGTCTTGGGCAGCTCTTCCAGCGGCAGGAGCTCCAGGGCTGAAAAGGCCGCGCGGCCAAACTCCTCGATCAGTACTTCCGTGGCCTGAAGTGCGCCGCAATCCACGAGGATGCGGCGGATCTCATCCACGTCTGCCCCGTCAAGATCGGGGCTTCCGAGCTTGGCATCGATGAAGGCCGATTCGGCCGGCGTTGCCTGGTCCAGGGCGAGAGCCACCAGAACCGTCCGTTTGCCTTCGCGCAAATCGTCCCCGGCCGGTTTTCCGGTGCTGACCGGATCGCCAAACACGCCCAGTACGTCGTCCCGCAACTGGAAGGCCTCGCCGAGCGGAAGGGCGAAGGCGGAGTAGCCGCGCAGCAGCTCATCCGGTGCGCCGGCAAGTGCACCGCCGAGGGCAAGCGGGTGCTCGGTGGAATACTTGGCCGACTTGAATCGGATGATGGATTGGGCGCGGTTGACCGCGCCGGCACGGTCCCGCCGCGGGCCGGCGACCTCCTCCAGGATGTCGAGGTACTGGCCGGCCATGACCTCGGCGCGCATCAGGTTGAAGATGAGGCGGGCCCGGCTCCCGGATGCGGCGCGGTCGCCGATGTCGGTGAAGGATTCCTCGCTGAAGGACAGGCAGAGATCCCCCGTCAGGATTGCGGCCGCGTGGCCGAACCGTTCTCTGTCCAGCGCCCAGCCCTGGGCTGTGTGCAGCTCGCTGAAGCGCCGGTGCACGCTGGGACCGCCCCTGCGGGTGTCCGAGCGGTCAATGATGTCGTCGTGAATAAGCGCCGCGGCCTGGAACAGCTCCAGGGCAGAGCCGGCCGTGACCACTTCGTCGGCCCCTTCCTCCCCGCCCGCGCCGCGCCAGCCCCAATAGCACATGAGCGCCCGCAGCCGCTTCCCGCCGGTGACCAGGTTCGAGATCGATCCCATCAGCGGATCGATGTCCCGGGAGATCGAGGACATCACGGCCTGTCGGGTGGTCAGGAACTCGGTGAGCTTGCCGGCGACGGCGGCCACGTATGCAGTCTGCTCGAGGCGCAGCTGTTCCGCGAGGGTCACTTGACCGACTCGGCGGCGACGTTCGCGCCGATGGTGAAGGTGGAGGTTCCGGCGGTTTCGATGACGGAGATGTTGACCGTCTCGCTGTCGCCGCGAAGGAAGTCCTTGGACGGCAGGGTGCCCACGGTCTCGCCGGGAACGGCCTTAAAGCCTTGTGCCTCCAATGCGGTCGTGTAGAAGGCCACGACGGCGGCTGCCGGCGAAGCGATGCTCCCCACCAGTGCCGCGGTCGCCGGCACGGTGGTCTTGTCAAAGCTGCTGGAGACCACATTCGCGCCGGGCATCAGGGGCAGGAGGGCCTGCGGGAAACCGGGAACCATTGCGCCCACCGTTGCCGAGGTGCCGGGCTCTGCCGAGGGGCCGGCCGGCGCGGTGGTGGAGGGCTGGGCCGAGGACGGCACGGCCGCCGTCGACGAGGAACCCGGGGACGCGGTCCCGGGGGTGGCGGGCGTACAGGCGGCCAGGGCGGCCAGCAGCGTCCCGGCCACAATAGCCGCAGCTGCAGCACGTTTACGCTCTCCAAAAACCTTCACAGGGACTTTCCTCCTGGTGTTGACGCCGGATTCAGCCTCCAGTTTAGCCAGTCCCGGGGCATAGGATTGAAGTTGTGGGGCCGGACAGGGATAAACAGCAGCAGGAACAACCCGTTAAGCAGTCCCGGAACGCTGCAGCCGGCCGGCTCAGCGACGCAACTCTCCGGGACCTGCGGCGCAGCAGCATCATGCACGTGGACATGGACGCCTTCTTTGTCTCCGTTGAGCTGCGCAGCCGTCCGGCCCTGGTGGGCAAGCCGGTGATCGTGGGCTACCCCGCGGACCGCTCGGTGGTCCTTTCCGCCTCCTACGAGGCCCGCGCCTTCGGCGTGAAATCGGCGATGCCCATGGTGATTGCGACCCGCATGTGCCCCTCGGCATTCGTGATCGAACCCCGGCACAAACTGTATTACGAGGTGTCCGGCCAGATCATGGAGATCTTCGGGTCGATCACCGAACTCGTTGAGCCATTGAGCGTAGACGAGGCCTTCCTCGACGTCGGGGGAGCCATCCGTCGGTTGGGCCCGCCCCGGCAGATCGGCGAACTCATCAGGACCAGAGTCCGCAATGAACTTGGCATTACAGCGTCCGTAGGCATCGCGGCGAGCAAATTTGTGGCAAAAATCGCGTCCACGCGGTGCAAGCCGGATGGTCTGTTGCTGATCGGTCCGGACGAGACCGTGCCGTACCTGCACAGCCTGCCCGTCAGCGCGCTCTGGGGGGTCGGCGCCAAGACAGTCGAGGTGCTCGCCAGAATGGGCATCCGCACGGTGGCCGACGTCGCGGCGTCGCCGCTGCCATCGCTGCGCAAAGTTCTCGGGGCCCCGGGGGAGCACGTGTACCGGCTGTCATGGGGGATTGACCCGCGCCCGGTGACCCCTGTCCGGCCGGAAAAGAGCATCGGCGCCGAGGAGACCTTCGCCGTGGACACCGCGGACGAGGCACTGCTGCACCGGGAGCTGCTGCGGCTTTCGCACCGGACGGCGGAACGGCTCCGGGGTGCGGGCATGCACGCCCGGACCGTGGCCCTGAAACTGCGTTACGCGGATTTCTCCACCATCACGCGCAGCCGCACGGTGGGCACGCCCATCGACAGTGCGCAGCTGCTCTATGCCGTGGCGGTCCAGCTGCTGGAGTCCGTCGGCGACCGCCCCATGACGGTGCGGCTCGTGGGTATCCGGGCCGAGCAGCTGGAAGAAGCCGCCAGTGCCCCCCTGCAGTTGAGCCTGGACCGCCGCGATGACAACTGGCGCGCGGCGGAGCAGGCGCTGGATGCCGTGACCCGGAAATTCGGCACAAAATCAGTCCTGCCGGCCCGGCTGCTGGATCCGGGCGGCGGTTCCGGCTGATCCGGCCCCTTGTAGAGCCAACAGTCTCTTTCAGAAGCGGGCGCAACAAACTATCCTTATTAGTACGTAGGTTTAGAACGACTCGAGCGAGCGTTCGGACGCATACGTGACCAGCTGAACCACTGCGAACGGGACCTTGGACGCTTCTCTTCGACCGCCGACGGCGAATGGGAACCACCCGGGAATCCCGGACGTTGTGGGTTTAGGACACTGGGCGCGTCAAGTCTGGACGTTAGCCGACTTAAGGAGGTCGTGATGCCGCTCTCGGAGCACGAACAGAAGTTGCTGGAGCAACTTGAGAAGCAGCTGCATGAGGACGATCCCAAGTTCGCCAGCTCGATGGGTTCTGACGCGGGGCGCTCATGGTCCACCCGCCACCTGGTCATCGGCGTGCTGGCCACTCTGGCCGGCATCGTCCTGTTGCTATTCGGGGTCACGGTTCAGATCATCATCGTCGGAGTCCTTGGCTTTATCGTGATGGGCGCCGGCGTCTACTACGCCACGATGCGGGGTACATCCGCCGGCAAGGACAACGCCGCTCCTCCGGGCCGGAAGCCCGGCAAGCCCCGGAGCTCTTTTATGAGCAACCTGGAGGAACGCTGGGACGAAAGGCACCGCGGGGAACCCTGACCGCACCCTTTCCACTCCTCCGTCCCCCGCCACCTTGGTGTCCGGGAGAAACGCAAAGACCCGCTTCGGCGGGTCTTTTGCTCTTTAATGCCCAATGGCCCGGTAATTTTCCGGAAATTCGCCGGCACCGGGGTGCCGGCGGGCGGCAGGGGCGCTCAGGGCGGCCCGGCGGCGAGTTCCTGGCACGGAAAGGCCCCGGTGTGCCCAAAACCCCTCCACAACCCGCCACCAGGCCCAATTCCCTGCCATTGCGGCGAACTTTGGGTACGCATTCCCACAAATTGGTACACATATCTACGGTGTGTCGTTGACTGTGGAGGGATGTGGAGTAATGTGGAGGACGTAAGAGGGTAGTGGCAGCACGGGGGACGTTGGGCTTCCTACGAACAGACAGGCGGTGGGCCGTGTTTCTCGGCACACATTCGCCGCGTCTGGACGAAAAGGGGCGAATCATCCTTCCCGCTAAGTTCCGTGAGGAGCTTGCCAGCGGACTGGTTCTCACAAGGGGCCAGGAACGCTGCATCTACGTCTTCAGCGAGGCGGAGTTCGGCAGGGTTCACGAGCAGATGCGGGAGACTCCGATCTCCAACAAGCAGGCGCGTGACTACATCCGGGTGTTTCTCTCTGGAGCCTCCGACGAGGTACCTGACAAGCAGGGGCGCGTGACCATTCCGCAGGCGCTCCGGGAATATGCAGGACTCGGCAGGGAACTGGCCGTCATCGGTGCCGGAACCCGCGCGGAGATCTGGGACGCCCAAGCGTGGAACGAGTACCTCGCCGAAAAGGAAACCGCCTTCTCGGAGACCGATAACGCCATACCGGGAATTCTCTGAATCCCCACCGGATCCACCAGCACGCAACGATTCTTGACCGAGATCTCCAGCCGCCCACCCGGTTGTTTTCCTGGCTCACTTCCCCGGAGCCAGGCGGACGCAGGGTAGGCGCGGATGGGGATCTAGGCCAAGAAGCGGCCACAGCACCAGCGAAGCCACCACCAGCCCGGACAACGAAAGGACGCAGGCATGACTGACCCTGACCAGGCCAAGCCCACGTCCGAACGGCATGTACCGGTCCTCAGGGACCGGTGCATCAATTTGTTGGCTCCGGGTTTCGAGGCGGCACGCGGCCGCGGGGAATCTCCGGTGGTCATCGACGCCACCCTGGGGATGGGCGGACACTCCGAGGCCTTGCTCCAGCGCTTCCCGGACCTGCACCTGATCGGCATCGACCGCGACGAGGAGGCCCTGGCCCTGGCAGGGGAGCGGCTCAGGCCCTTCGCCGACCGGATCGACCTCATCCACGCGGTCTACGACGAAATCCCGGAGATCCTCGGGGACCTCGGGTTCGCGGAGGTCCACGGCGTCCTGATGGACCTCGGTGTCTCTTCCCTGCAGCTCGACGAGCGGGAACGCGGCTTCGCCTACTCCTTCGACGCTCCGCTGGACATGCGGATGGACACGAGCACGGGTCAGACCGCCGCCGACGTCGTCAACAGCTACAGCGAAGAGGACCTCGTCCGGATCATCCGGAAATGGGGCGAGGAAAAGTTCGCCGGCCGCATCGCCAACCGAATCGTCACCTCACGAGCCGTCAAGCCGTTCGCCACGACCGGGGAGCTTGTCGAACAGATCCGCGACGTTGTCCCGGCCGGCGCCGCGAAGTCCGGGGGACACCCCGCCAAGCGCACCTTCCAGGCCCTCCGGATCGAGGTCAACGAAGAACTCGACGTTCTGGAGCGCGCCATCCCCGCCGCCATCGGCGCGATTGCCCCCGGCGGCCGCGTTGTGGTGATGTCCTACCACTCGCTGGAAGACAAAATCGTCAAGGGCTTCTTTCAGGCCGGCTCAAAATCCTCCGCCCCGCTCGGGTTCCCGGTGGAGCTGGAGGAGCACAAGGCCGAACTTAAGTCGCTGACGAAGGGCACCGAGGTGCCTACACCCGCCGAAATAGCCGAAAATCCACGGGCCGCATCCGCACGGCTCCGCGCCGTGGAACGAATCAAAGCCAGGAGATCCGCGTGAGCAGCGCTGCCGTCAACAGATTCCCCGTTGCTACAGGCGCGACCGCCCGCGCCCTGCCGGAGATCCATCCGGGCACCAGCCCGGCCCGGAAATCCCGCACACCACTTTCGGTGGTCCGCTCGGCACCCCGGCGGCGCCGGGCCCCGTTCGTGGTGCTCTGTTTCGGACTTCTCGCGGTGGCCCTCATGGCGGTGCTGGTCCTCAACATCTCGGTGTCGACCGCGCAATACCAGCTGGTCCAGCTCAGGAGCGAACAGTCCACGCTGACAAAGCAGAACCAGGATCTGACGCAGCAGGTGCAGAACTTTGATGCTCCGCAGAACCTGGCCGCGAAGGCTACGGAACTTGGCATGGTGGCGTCCACCGCAAAGGGCCAGATCGATCTCTCCACCCTGGCTGTCACTGGCAAGGCCAAGCCGGCGGTGAAAGGCGATGCCCCCGGCGCCGTCATCGCCGCCCCGGCCGTTGCCGGCCAGCTCAGCGTTGTCCCCCCGGCTTCCGTGAATGAGCCGCTCGCGAACCGCAAGCCGGTGGACAACGCGCCTGCGGCAGCGACTGCTCCGCCGGTGGCAGATGCGGCGTCAGCTCCGCCGGCGGCAGACGCGATCCCGGCTCCGCCGGCAGAGGCGGTCCCGGCTCCGCCGGCCGCGGCGGCCGCGGAACTTCACGGCGGATCTGTTCCGGCTCCGGCGCAAAGAGTTCCGGGACAGTAGCCCGGCACCAACCACCAGACGGACCACAAGCCAGGCAAGCAGCAAGGGAACATCGTGGCGCAGAACACCGGCAAGGTACGCAAGGAAAAAGCGCCCAGCGCGACCAAGCGGCTGCGGCTGGGCCTCGGCCTGATGCTGACGCTCCTGCTTGTCGTCGGCGGAAAGCTGTTCCTGGTGCAGGGACTCGACGTCGGCGGGATGGCCGAAGCGGCCCTCAACAACCGCCTGACCCCGGTGGAGCTGCCCGCCGAACGCGGCAGCATCCTGGACGCCAACGGCGCCGTCCTGGCCAGCAGCGTGATCCGCTACAACATCGCGGTGGACCAGACCGTCAACACCAAGACCGAGACATTCCGCCGGCTCGAAACCGTGGACGGCAAGGAGGCTCTCGTCAAGGTCTCCCGGGACCAGGCAATCGCCGAACTCGCCTCCCTGCTCGGCATGGAGAAGAACACCGTCAAGGACGCCCTCACCGGGGACCAGCGCTATTACATCGTCGCCAAAGATGTGAAGCCGGACGTCGAGGACCGCATCTCCAAACTGCAGATCCCCGGCATCGAAACCGAAGGCACCAGCAAGCGGGTTTACCCCAACGGCTCCGTCGCCGGCGGGATCGTCGGTTTCCTGAAGGACGGCGAGGCCGGCCAGGCCGGCCTCGAACAGACCCAGGATGAGGTCCTTAAGGGCTCCCGCGGAAAGCGGCTCTTCGAAATCGGTGCCGACGGGCTGCGCATCCCGGTCGGCGTGGATCAGTTGACCCCGGCGGTGAACGGCAAGGACATCAGACTCACCATCAATGCGGATCTGCAGTACTTTGCCCAGCAGGCCATCCAGAGCCAGCGGGACAAGCTCAGCGCCGAGTGGGGCGTCATCATCGTCTCCGACATCAAGACCGGCAACCTCATCGCCATGGCGGACACCAACTCCCCGGACCCCAATGACCCGGGCAAGGTCGACGCCCGGGACCGCGGCGTCCGGGCCGTCACCGCCGCCTACGAGCCCGGCTCGGTGCAGAAGATGATCACGGCCGCCGCGCTGATCGAGGAAGGCAAGTCCAGCCCGCTGGAGAAGTTCACCATCCCGCCGTCGTACACCGTGGACGGGCAGACCTTCAACGACGCCTTCACCCACGGCACCGAGGACCGGACCCTGGCCGGCATCCTTGGCTGGTCGATGAACACCGGCACTGTCATGGCGGGTCAGCGGCTCAGCAAGGATCAGCGCCATGACTGGCTGCGGAAGTTCGGCATCGGCGAGGCCCCGGACATCGGTCTTCCGGCGGAGGCCACGGGCATCCTGACCCCGGCCGACCAGTGGGACGGACGCCAGGAGTACACCGTGCTGTTCGGCCAGGGCGTCTCGCAGTCCACGCTCCAGACGGTCCGGGCCTTTCAAAGCATCGGCAACAACGGGGTGATGCTCCAGCCGCGGCTGATCGACGGCTATATCAGCCCCGACGGCACCGAGGAGAAGGTCCCGGCCCAGCCGTCGCGGCAGATCGTCTCCGGCGACACCGCCAGGCAGGTCCGCGACATCCTCGAGAGCGCCGTGACCGAAGGCCAGATCAAAGACGCCGGGATCGACGGCTACCGGGTGGGCGCCAAGACGGGAACCTCGGAATCGCCCTGCGACGACGGCAAATCCGGGTTCTGCGGCTTCACGGCCTCCATGATCGGGATGGCGCCGATGGACGATCCGCGGTTTATTGTTGAGGTGGTCCTGCAACGGCCCAAGGGCAGTATCTACGGCATCACCAACGGACCGGTGTTCCGGTCCGTGATGAGCCAGGCACTGCGGACGTACAACATCCAGCCGTCCACCGGCGAGCCCGTCAGGTTGCCGCAGTACGCCAAATAGTACCCGGCGGGTCCCACCGCCAAAGCATCATTATTGAACCTGTACCAAGCACCAGCAACAGTGCCTGCGGGCCGGAGCATTCTTCCGTGCGCAGCGCAGGATCCGCTGGCACCACTTTACGGAGATCCACTTGTCAGAGCTCAAAGCCCCAGGCGCGTCCGCCGTGTCCGCGGCGTCCGGCCCGGACGCCCCATCGGGATTCCGGCCTGCTGCGGTCACCGCTGTGCCGCTGGCCACGATCGGTGCCTTGATCGGCGTCGTCGTTCCAGCGGATTCGGGTTCCGTCCCCGTCACCGGGATCTCATTGAACTCCCGCGCGGTGCAGCCGGGGGACCTCTATGTCGCCCTGCCGGGCGCCACCCGGCACGGGGCCGACTTTGTGACGCAGGCGGTGCAGGCGGGGGCGGCCGCGGTGCTGACGGACGACGCCGGCGCAGGCCTGCTCGCGCGCTTGAGCAGCATTTCCGTTCCGGTGCTGCTGGCCGGGGAACCCCGCGCCCTGGTGGGGCCGCTGGCCGCCCTGATCTACCGGAGCAGGCCCGCGGACGCGTCCGCACCGTCCCTGTACGGCGTCACCGGCACCAACGGCAAGACCACCACCACCTACTTCATCAACGCCCTGCTGCAGGCCCTGGGCCAAAAGACCGGGCTGATCGGGACGATCGAAATCCTGGCCGGTGGCGAACCGATCCCCAGCCTGCTCACCACGCCGGAATCCACCGACGTCCATGCCCTGCTCGCGCTGATGCGCGAACGCGGCCTCGATGCGGCGTCCATGGAGGTTTCCTCCCATGCGCTGTCGTTCCATCGTGTGGACGGGGTGGTGTTCGATGTTGCCGGCTTCACCAACCTGACCCAGGACCACCTGGACCTGCACGGGAGTATGGACCAGTACTTCCAGACCAAGGCGCAGCTGTTCACCGCCGGGCACGCCCGCGCCGCCGTCGTGACGGTGGACGATGAGTGGGGCATCAAACTCGCGGCGGCCGCCGGCATTCCGGTCACCACCCTGGCAACGTCCCCGGCCGCGGCTGCGTCCGCAGCGGCAGACTGGACCGTCAACAACCCGGCCCCGCGCGGGCTCGGCACCGAGTTCACGCTCCGGCACCTCGACGGCACCGAACTGCGGGTCCACAGCGGGCTCCCCGGAAGTTTCAACGCAGCCAATGCCGCGCTGGCCACCGTCATGGTGCTCTCCGGCGGGCACGACGCCGCCGCCGTGCAGGCGGCCCTGGACCGCCACGACCCTTTTACCGTCGCCGTCCCGGGACGCATGCAGCTGGTCTCGACGGCCCCCGCCGCGGTGGTCGACTTCGCCCACAACCCGGATGCCCTGGCCCGCGCGCTCGAGGCCGTCCGGTCCGCGGAGTCCGGCTCCAAGGTCATCGTGGTTTTCGGCGCCACCGGCCAGCGCGACCAGGGCAAACGGCCGGCCATGGGCGCCATCGCCGCCAGGCTGGCGGACACGGTCATCATCAGCGACGACGACCCGCACGATGAGGACGCCGCGGCCATCCGCGCAGGCGTCCTGGCCGGCGCCGTCGCGGCCCGACAGCGCGGGGGACTGGCCTGCACCATCCTTGAAGTCTTCCCGCGCGCAGCCGCGATCCGGAAGGCCGTGGACCTCGCGGGGCCGGAAGACACCATCCTCATCGCGGGCCGGGGCCACGAGGTGTGGCAGGAAGTCAAGGGCGTCAACCTCGCCCTGGACGACAGGGTGGAACTCCGTTCCGCCTTGACAGCACGGGGATTCACCGTTCTCGAAGACCAGCGGATAGAGTCCTAAACCGAGATGATTGCATTTACAGCGGCGGAAATCGCCCACATAACCAACGGTCGGCTGGCCGCGGAGCCGGGGATCATTCCCGGCTCCGTGGTGACCGACTCCCGTGAAGCCTTAACGGGTTCCCTCTACGTGGCCAAGCCCGGGGAAACGGCCGACGGTCACGACTTCGTGGGCGCCGCCTTTGGGCGTGGCGCCGTGCTGGCGCTTGTGGAGCGTGACGTGGCTGACCCTGCGGACGACGCCGGGCGGAACTATCCCGCCGTTGTGGTCCAGGACTCCGTCCTCGCCATGGGCGCCCTCGCCGCCGAAGCCGTCCGCCGGATCCGCGCCCGCCGCGCCGCCGAGGGCGTGCCGCTGACCGTGATCGGGATCACCGGGTCGGCCGGGAAGACCACCACCAAGGACCTGCTGGCCGGGATCCTCGCCGCTGAAGGCGAGACAGTGGCCCCGCGGGGGTCCTACAACGGCGAAGTCGGCGTACCGCTGACCGTCTTCACGGCCGGCTACGGCACCCGCTACCTCGTGATCGAGATGGGCGCCACCGGCATCGGCCACATCCGGTTTCTCACAGACATGGTCCGGCCCGACATCGGCGTCGTGCTCTGTGTCGGCACGGCCCATGCCGGCGAATTCGGCGGGGTGGAGAACATCGCCGTCGCCAAGGGCGAGCTCGTCGAGGCCCTCCCCGCCGGCGGGACCGCCGTGCTCAACTTAGACGATGCCCGCGTCGCAGCCATGGCGGTCCGCACCCGGGCCACAGTGCTGGGCTTCTCAGCCCGGCCGGACCGCACCGGCCTGCCTGGCGCAGCCGGTGGAGAGTGTGTCCGGGCCGAAGGCGTCGAACTGAGCGCCGCCGGCAGCCCCGAATTTGAACTCTTCCTGCCCGGTGCACCGGGGGCCGGTGGCAGCGCCGCGGACGGGGCGGCGCCGTTGCACGTCGCAGCCAGGCTGATCGGCGCCCACCATATTTCCAATCTGCTGGCAGCCGCGGCGGCCGCCCACGCCGCCGGGGTCCCCGCGGACCGGATCGCCGCCTCGCTCAGCGCCCAGACGGCCGCCAGCCGCTGGCGGATGGAACGCACCGAGCGAGCCGACGGCGTCACCATCATCAACGACGCGTACAACGCGAACCCGGAATCCATGCGCGCCGCGCTGCGGACCCTGGCCGATCTCGGCCGCGGCCGCCGGACCTGGGCCGTGCTCGGAGCCATGCTCGAGCTGGGTCCGGACTCGATCCGAGAACACATGGCCGTGGGCACCCAGGTGGTCAGGCTGAACATCACCCGCCTGGTGGTGGTCGGACGCGAGGCACGGTCCCTCTACGTCTCGGCCGTCAACGAAGGATCCTGGGGTGACGAATGCGTCTTCGCCGAGACGGCTGAGGAAGCCTACGAACTGTTGCAGGCCGAGCTCGAGCCGGGCGATCTGGTCCTGTTCAAGTCTTCCAACAGCATCGGGCTGCGCCATCTGGGCGATCGGATAGCATTACCTCCACAAGCCGCCGGGGCCCCCGCGGAACCACCCGCCGGAAAACCTGCCGAACAACCTGCCGAAACCGCCACCGAAGGGAGTGCGCTGCTGTGATTGCACTGCTGATGGGCGCTGGACTGGCCTTGTTGGTTTCCTTCCTGGGCACCCCGCTGTTTATCCGGCTCCTGGTCCGGAAGAGCTACGGGCAATTCATCCGGGACGACGGCCCCACCTCGCACCACACCAAGCGCGGTACCCCCACCATGGGCGGCACCGTCGTGGTGGTGTCCGTGCTCGCCAGCTACGGCATCACCCACCTCGTTATGTGGATGATGAACCCGTTCTCGCCGGGCCCGTCCGCGTCGGCCCTGCTGCTGCTCTTTTTGATGGTCGGTATGGGGCTCGTCGGCTTCCTGGACGATTTCATCAAAATCTCCAAACAGCGCAGCCTCGGCCTGAACGCCAAGGCGAAACTCGTCCTGCAGGCCGCCGTGGGCATCATCTTCGCGGTCCTGGCCCTGCAGTTCCCCGACGAGAACGGCCTGACTCCTGCGTCACTGCAGATTTCGCTGGTCCGCGACATCCCGTGGCTCAACCTGGCCTTCGGCGGCACCGTGCTCGGCGCCATCCTCTTCGTGCTCTGGTCGAACCTGATTGTCACAGCGGCCACCAACGGCGTGAACCTCACGGACGGCCTGGACGGCCTTGCCGCCGGCGCCTCCATCATGGTGTTCGGCGCCTACACCCTGATGGGCATCTGGCAGAGCAACCAGGCCTGCGGCTCCCCGCGGCAGGCCGGCAGCGGCTGCTACTCCGTCCGCGATCCGCTGGACCTGGCCCTGCTCGCCGCAATCCTCAGCGCCGCACTGGTCGGATTCCTCTGGTGGAACACCTCGCCGGCGAAGATCTTTATGGGCGACACGGGATCGCTGGCCATCGGCGGCGCCGTCGCCGGCTTCGCCATCCTGTCCCGCACGGAACTGCTGCTCGCCTTCATCGGCGGCCTCTTCGTGCTGATCACCCTCTCGGTCATCATCCAGGTGGGCTATTTCAAGATCACCAAAGGTAAACGCTTCTTCAAGATGGCCCCGCTCCAGCACCACTTTGAGCTGAAGGGCTGGGCCGAAGTCACCGTCGTGGTCCGGTTCTGGATCCTGTGCGGACTCTTCGTCGCCGCGGGCCTTGGCATCTTCTACGCCGAATGGGTGGTCCTGCTGTGACCGGGACCATTCCCGCACCACTGACGTCCTCCCCGCGGCTCAATGACCTCCTCAGCTGGGATTCCGACTGGGCCGGGCTGCGCGTGGTCGTCACCGGCATCGGCGTCTCCGGCTTCGCCGCCGCGGACACCCTGATCGAACTCGGCGCCCGGGTGGTTGTGGTGGACGCCGCTACCGGCCCCAGGGCGCAGGCCCAGGCGGACACCCTCCGGATCGTCGGGGCCGCCGAAGTGCTGCTGGGCGGGGACGCCGTGGAGACCATCCCCACGATCGACGGCGGGAAACCGGAGCTCATTGTCACCTCGCCGGGCTGGCGTCCCGACCAGTCCCTGCTCGCCGCCGCGGCGAGGGCCCACATCCCGGTCTGGGGCGACGTCGAACTCGCCTGGCGGGTCCGCGAACGCAAAGGCCGCAAGACCGCCGACTGGCTCACCATCACCGGCACCAACGGCAAGACCACAACGGTGGGGCTGACCGAATCCATGCTGCAGGCCGCCGGGCTCAAAGCCATCGCGGTCGGAAACGTCGGCACACCCATCCTGGACGCCCTCCGCGACCCGGTGGACTACGACGTCTTCGCCGTGGAGCTCTCAAGCTTCCAGCTGCACTGGAGCCATTCCGTCTCGCCGCTGGCCAGCGTATGCCTCAACGTCGCCGAAGACCACGTGGACTGGCACGGCTCCTACGCCTCCTACCTGGCCGACAAGGCCAAGGTCTACGACAACACCCAGAAGGCGTGCATCTACAACGCCGAGCAGATCGAAACCGAACGGATGGTGGAGGACGCCGACGTCGTCGAAGGCTGCCGGGCCGTGGGCTTCACCACGGTCACCCCGGCTGTGAGCATGCTCGGCGTCGTCGAGGGTTTGCTGGTGGACCGCGCCTTCGTTGCCGAACGCAAGGACAGTGCCGCCGAACTCGCCGCGGTCGCGGATCTGGGCGCCGTGGCCCCGCGCCACATGGTGGCCAACGCCCTGGCCGCGGCAGCCCTGGTCCGGGCCTACGGCGTGGAGCCGTCCGCCGTCCGCCGGGGGCTGCTGAACTACCTGCCGGGGGACCACCGCATCCAGCTGGTGGCGCGCCAGAACGGTGTGGCCTGGATCAACGACTCCAAGGCCACCAACCCGCATGCCGCCGCCGCTTCGCTGTCCGCGTTCGAGAAGGTTGTGTGGATCGCCGGCGGGCTCTCCAAGGGCGTCAACTACGAGGCCCTGGTCCGGGAGCACGCCCACCGGCTCAAGGCCGTTGTGCTGATCGGAGCGGACTCCACCGCACTCCTGTCCGCACTGCAGCGACACGCACCGGATGTCCCCGTGATCGGTGCGGCAAAGGGTGAAACTGAAGACGTGCAGACTGCCGGAACGGCTCTAGCCGGAGCAGGCCCTTCGCCGATTTTCAGCGAGACTGTGATGGCACAGGCCGTTGCATCGGCGGCGCAACTGGCCGCCTCCGGGGACACCGTGCTCCTGGCCCCGGCGGCCGCATCCATGGACCAGTTCTCTTCCTACGCTCACCGCGGCGACGCCTTCATTGAAGCGGTCCGCGAGCTCGTGAAGGGGCAGGCTCAGACCAGCGAGGAGTAACAATGGTCAGCACGCCCACACGCACCCCGGCGGCCAAACCGGCCGCCGCACGAACGCCGGCCGGCCCGGCCGGAAAAACAGCGCCCGGCGCCGCAGCGTCCGGATCTTCCGTGCCGGGGACGACGGCGGCGGGTAGGTCGGCGGGGACGACGGCGGCGGCTGCAGCGGCGGCGCCCGGAACCCTGCGGTCGGCCGGCCTTCGGGTCCGCGCCTGGTATGGGGGCTTCTGGTCTGCCCTGGAAGGTACAGGGAAGTCCCGCAACGGTTCCACCTACTACCTGATCCTCGGCTCAACCCTCGCCCTGACCGCCATCGGGATCCTGATGGTGCTCTCTGCGTCCAGCGTCGAAGCCATCGCTGCGGGAGAATCGCCTTACACGGCTGCGCTCAAGCAGGGTTTTTTCGCCGCCATCGGTGTCTTTGGCATGTTCCTGCTGTCCCGCGTCAACGTCGTCTGGCTCAAGCGCTTCGCCTGGCTGGCCATCGCCTTCGCACTCGTCCTGCTCGTGCTGGTGCTCCTGATCGGGCGCAGCGCGCTGGGTAACCAGAACTGGATCGACGTCGGGCCTTTCACGTTCCAGCCCTCCGAGGCCGCAAAGCTGGCCCTCGCCCTGTGGATGGCCACGGTGCTCGGCACCAAAGCCAAGCTCCTGTGGCAGTCGAAGCACGCGCTGATCCCCGTCGCGCCGGTCGCCGTGCTGGTGATCGGCCTCATCCTTGCCGGCAACGACCTCGGGACGGCCATGATCGTCATGATGATCACCGCGGCGGCGCTGTTCTTCGCGGGGGTCCGGCTTTACGTGTTCGGAATTGCCGGGATCGCGCTCGGCGCGGCCACCGCGGTCCTTGCCATCACCAGCCCCAACCGCGTGTGCCGCATCCTGTCCTGGACCGGCCAGACCTGCGCGGATGGCTCCGACGTAAACTACCAGTCCACCAACGGTCTCTACGGCCTGGCCTCGGGCGGCTGGTTCGGCGTTGGCCTGGGCCAGAGCCGGCAGAAATACAGCTGGATTCCGGAGGCGCACAACGACTTCATTTTCGCTATCATCGGCGAGGAACTTGGCCTGGTGGGCACGCTCGTGGTGCTGGTCCTGTTCGGCATCCTCGGCACGGCCATCTACCGGGTCGTCGTAGCCCAGAAGGACCTGTTCCACCGGGTCCTCGCCGGAACCATCATGGTCTGGCTGCTGGGCCAGGCGACCGTTAACATGGCCGTTGTCACCGGCCTTGCGCCCGTGGTGGGGGTCCCGCTGCCCTTCATCTCCTACGGCGGCTCGGCGCTGCTCATGTCGCTGTGCGCAATCGGCGTAGTCTTGTCATTGGCCCGGGCACAGATGGCACCCGGCCTCCAGCCCAGGCGGATACTCAGGTTTGGTCCGGCAGGGCTGGCCAAGACGCTCCGGAAGACTTTCGGGAAGCAGGGCGCAGCGCCCCGGAGTTCCCCGCCGAAGCCCGCCGCCACGAGGCCCGCGGGCTCCGGGGCCACCGCCACGAAACCCTCCGGCACGAAACCCGCCGGCACGAAACCCGCCGCCACGAAGCCCACCGTCCCGAGAAACCCTGCACGAAAGCGTAATAGGCCTTCATGAACACCGAGCCGTCCTTGTCCGTCGTCCTTGCCGGCGGGGGAACAGCCGGGCACATTAGCCCGCTCCTGGCCATCGCCGGCGCAATCCGGGAGGCGCGTCCCGGAGCCAGGCTCCTCGCCGTGGGAACTCCGGACGGCATGGAAACCCGGCTGGTGCCGGCCGCCGGGCTGGATCTCGCGACGATCAGCCGCGTTCCCTTCCCGCGCAAACCTTCGCTGGACCTGCTGCGGCTTCCCGGCCGGCTGGCCGGTGCCGTGAAGCAGGCAGGGGCCATCCTGGACGACGCCGGGGCCGACGTCCTGGTCGGCGTGGGCGGCTATGTATGCACCCCGATGTACCTCGCCGCCCGGCGCCGGAAGATCCCGATCGTCATCCACGAGGCCAACGCCAGGCCCGGTCTGGCGAACCGGGTGGGCGCGCGGCTGGGCGGAAAGGTCGCCGTGGCCTTCACCGGCACCGGGCTGGCCGGGGCCGTGCACATCGGCATGCCGATGCGCCCGGAGATTTCCGGTCTGGACCGTGCCCGGGCCCGGGCGGGGGCCCGTACCTCGCTGGGACTGGATCCGGAGCAACCTGCCCTGATCGTCACCGGCGGCTCGTCGGGGGCCCAGAGCATCAACCGCACCATCGCGGCCTCCCTCGGCGCCCTCGCCGAGGCCGGCATCCAGATCCTGCATATCACCGGACGCGGAAAATCCGTGCACGACGCCGACGGGAACCCACTCGCCGCCCCGGGTTACCGCCAAGTGGAGTACGTGGACGCCATGGAAACGGTCTACGCAGCCGCGGACCTGCTGCTGGCCCGGTCCGGCGCCGCCACTGTCTGCGAGGTCTCCGCCGTCGGTGTGCCCGCCGTCTTCGTTCCGCTGCCCGTCGGCAACGGCGAACAAGCGCTCAATGCCGCCGGCCTGGCCGGGGCCGGCGGAGCCCTGATGGTCGAGGACGGTGCGTTCACCCCCGGCTGGCTCCGCGACCACATCATCCCGCTGCTGCAGGACCCCAACAGGCTCGCCCGGATGGCGGCCAGTTCCGCACACCTCGGCATCGGGGACGCGGACCGGCGGATGGCAGGACTCGTGCTTGAAGCGGCAGCCGGTGCAGCGCCTTCGAAACAGCACGGCAGGAAGCGGTAGAGCCATGACCCAGCCCCAACATCAACAGTCCGGCCGGCAAGCCGCCGCGAAGACCGCCCGCACCCAGGAATCCCTGGGCCGGGTGCACTTCATCGGCATCGGTGGGGTCGGCATGTCCGCGGTCGCCCGCATCATGGTGGCGCGCGGCGTACCGGTCAGCGGCTCCGACGCCAAGGACCTGCCCGTGATGGCGGACCTTGACGCGGCCGGCGCCCGGATTGCCGTCGGCTACGACACCGCCCACCTCGGGGACGCCCAGACCGTGGTCGCCGGCTCGGCGATCCGCCCGGACAACCCCGAGCTCGCCGCTGCGCGCGCCGCCGGGCTTCCCGTGCTGCACCGCTCCGAGGCACTGGCGGCGGTCATGGCCGGCGACACGGCCGTCACCGTGGCCGGCACCCACGGCAAGTCCACGACGACGGCGATGATCACCGTGCTGCTGCAGGGCGCCGGGCTGGACCCGTCCTTCGCGATCGGGGCGAACGTTCCGGCGCTCGGGGTCAATGCCGCCAACGGCAGCACGCCGGTCTTCATCGCGGAAGCCGACGAGTCGGACGGCTCCTTCCTGAACTACCGGCCGCAGATCGCGGTCGTGACCAACGTCGAACCGGACCACCTCGACTATTACGGCACCGCGGACGCCGTCTACGCATCCTTTGACCGCTTCACCGCCCTGCTTCCGGCCGACGGCGTGCTCGTCGCCTGCGCAGACGACGACGGCGCCCGTGCGCTGGCGATGCGCACCCTGGCGCGCGGCAACACCCGGGTGCTCCTCTACGGCACCGCCGGGGACGCGCACCTCACGCTGCACGACGGCGGCCCGGGCGACGTCTCGATCACCACCCCCGCCGGCCGCTTCGCCCTTGACCTCCACGTTCCCGGGCGGCACAACGCGCTCAACGCCGCCGCCGCGTTCGCCGTCGCCCTTGAGCTCGGCGTCGCCCCCGAAGCCGCGGCGGGAGCCCTGGCGCACTTCGCCGGCGCCTCGCGACGTTTCGAATTCAAGGGCGGGGGCCGCGGCGTCCGCGTCTACGACGACTACGCCCACCACCCCACCGAGGTGCGGGCAGCACTGTCCGCCGCGCGTTCCGTTGCCGGCGGCCACAAGGTGCATGTGCTCTTCCAGCCGCATTTGTTCTCCCGGACCCGCGAATTCGCCCGCGAGTTCGCCGAGGCACTCAACGCGGCCGACACCGCTCTGGTCCTGGACATCTATGCCGCCCGCGAGGACCCGATTCCAGGTGTCAGCAGCCGGCTCATCGCCGACTACCTGGGCGCCGGCGGACGGCTCGTCGGACCGGACCGGGAAGCTGTCCTGGCAGTCGTGGCCGCCGCAGCCCCCGGTGACATCGTCCTGACGGTCGGCGCGGGCGATGTCACGGCCTACGGCCCGCTGATCGTGGGGGCACTCAAGAATGGCATGCCGGTTGACGGCTCCCCGGCCGGCGGGGTCCACGGTGCCTAGTACCCGCCGCCCCGGCTACAAGCCCGGCATTAAGCCCGGCACGCGTGGGAGCGATTCCGGCTCCCGGCAGAACGGCGCGCGCACCGACGTCATTTCGGCGTCCAAGGCCGGGCCGGAGACGGGCAGCAGCCCGGCCGCTGGCCGCCCGGCGGGACCGGCCAAGACGCCGGACAATGTGCTGTCCTTTCCCGAGCCCAGGGCCAGGCGCCGCAAGCGGATCCTCGTGAGTATCATCGGGGTGCTCGCGGTGCTGGTGGCGGGAATCGTGGCGGCGGCCGTCTACTCGCCGGTGCTGGCGCTGCGGAGCATCACCGTGGAAGGCACGAAGATGCTGAGCGCCGACCAGGTCCAGGCAGCCCTCGCGCCGCTCCAGGGCAAGCCCCTGCCGCAGATCGGGGACGAGGACGTTGCCGCCCTCCTGCGGCAGCTTGTCCAGGTCAAAGACGTCAGCACCCAGGCCCGCCCGCCCGCCACCCTGCACATCCGCATCACGGAGCGTGTTCCCGTGGCCCTCGTGAAGCAGGGTGCCGGCTTCCAGCTGGTGGACGTCGACGGGGTCCAGCTGGGGACCACCACGGACGCCGATCCGGTCAAGCTGCCGGTCATCGACGGGGGCGGGGGCACCCTGCCCCAGGACTTGTTCCAGGCGATCACCGGGGTCCTCGGCGCGCTTCCGGCCGATGTGCTCGCCAGGCTTTCCGATGCCTCGGCGAAGTCAGTGGACGCCGTCGAACTCAAACTCGTTGACGGCCAGACCATCGTCTGGGGCAACGCGGGGGAGAAGGAGCTCAAGGCGACGGTTCTGGCGGCTCTCCTCAAGGCCCCGGCGGACCCGAAAAACCCGGTCCGCGTCTACGACGTCAGCGTACCCCGCCACCCGGTCACCCGATAGCCGCCGATCACTTATCCGCAGAACCAGCCGGAGGGACCGGCCGGGCGCCAACGGCACACCGGACGGGAGAGGACCGGCAACACCCCCGGAGCACAAAACGCGGCTTTTTGACCGGTAATACCGCGACACGCGGAGCCGGTAATTGAATGTCTTCCGGATAGCAAATAGCGTCACAGGCATGAGTTACTTGACATAACTATAACCTTCAACTCGAAGGTTAAGGTTAAAAGCTTCAAGCCCGACTCCATCAGTTTTCGCAATAGAACACGAACAAGGGACACGTAACGTGGCAGCTCCGCAGAATTACTTGGCCGTCATCAAGGTCGTCGGCATCGGCGGCGGTGGCGTGAACGCAGTCAACCGCATGATCGAGGTGGGTCTTCGCGGCGTCGAATTCATCGCAGTCAACACCGATGCCCAGGCATTGTTGATGAGCGATGCAGACGTCAAGCTCGACATCGGGCGCGAACTGACGCGCGGGCTGGGAGCCGGCGCAAACCCGGAAGTCGGCAAGCAGGCTGCGGAGGACCACGCCGAGGAAATCGAAGAGGTTATCCGCGGCGCTGACATGGTCTTCGTCACCGCCGGCGAAGGCGGCGGCACCGGCACCGGCGGCGCTCCCGTCGTGGCGCGCATCGCCCGCTCCCTGGGCGCGCTGACCATCGGCGTCGTCACCCGCCCCTTCACCTTTGAAGGCCGCCGCCGCGCCGGCTCCGCCGAGGCGGGAATTGACGCCCTCCGCGACGAAGTCGACACGCTGATCGTCATCCCGAATGACCGTCTGCTCTCCATCAGCGACCGCAACGTGTCCGTCCTTGACGCGTTCCGTTCCGCCGACCAGGTCCTGCTGTCCGGTGTCCAGGGCATCACCGACCTGATCACCACACCGGGCCTGATCAACCTCGACTTTGCCGACGTCAAGTCGGTCATGCAGGGCGCAGGCTCGGCGCTGATGGGCATCGGCTCGGCCCGCGGTGAAGACCGTGCCGTCAAGGCTGCGGAACTGGCCATCGCCTCGCCGCTGCTCGAGGCATCGATCGACGGTGCCCACGGCGTCCTGCTGTCCATCCAGGGCGGCTCCGACCTCGGGCTCTTCGAAATCAACGAGGCAGCCCGCCTGGTCCAGGAAGTCGCCCACCCGGAGGCCAACATCATCTTCGGTGCGGTCATCGACGACGCACTCGGGGACGAAGCCCGCGTCACGGTCATCGCCGCCGGCTTCGACGACGTCAAGGCCACCTCGCCGTCCATGGACCAGTCCCTGCCGCAGACGGCGCCGCAGCGTCCGGCCGCACCGGCCGCGGCTCCGGCCCAGGCCCCCGCCCAGGCACCCGCCCCGCGGGTCCAGCCGCTGCACGCCACGGTTGGCGCCTCCGGCTACGGCGGCTGGGGCCAGCAGCGCCCGTCTTCCGTCCCCGCCGACTCCGGCTTCGACGCCGACCTGCCGTCTGTCGTGGAACCGGACCTGTCCGGCCGCCACTCCGATGACCTGGATGTCCCCGACTTCCTGAAGTAGATCCTGAAGCTGATCCTGAAGCACCATGGCACTGCCGGATGGCAGTGCCATGGTGCTTCCTTGTAGGCTCGAAGGTCCGTAACCAAGTTCGGGGGTGTTCTGCGTGTTCTCATGGCGGGCTGAAGTCCGGCCTGGCGTCTGGGTGGCTTTCACCGACGCCGCCGCCGGCAACCTTGCGCTTCATGTCGGCGACGATCCGTCGGAGGTCCAGCGGCGGCGGGCGGCACTCGAACAGGCCGCAGGCCTCGGTATCCGGGGCTTCCAGTACATGAACCAGATCCACGGCAACGCTGTGGCCGTGATCGGCGGCGGCACCGTTGCCACGGGAACAGCCGCCCCCACTGCGGACGCACTGGTGTCCCGCGGCGAACCCCTCGCCGTGATGGTGGCCGACTGTGTCCCGATCGTCCTCGTGGGGACCGTGCCGGCCGGAGCGGACCCGGCTGCCGGGGGAGGAACCGTACTCGGCGTCGTGCATGCCGGACGCCCCGGCGTCGCCTCCGGCGTGGTGCCGGCTGCCGTAGCGCGTCTGCGCGAGCTCGGCGCCGCGGGGGTCGGCGCCTGGATCGGGCCCGCCATCTGCGGCAACTGCTACGAGGTCCCGGCCGGGATGCGCGCGGAGGTGGCCGGGCTTGTCCCCGCTTCCTGGGCCACCACGTCCCGGGGCACACCGGGACTGGATCTGCCAGCCGCGGTCCGCAGCCAGCTGGCGGCCGATGATGTCACGGTCGAACACTCCGGCGGCTGCACGCTGGAAGATGACAGCCTGTTCTCCTACCGCCGCAACAACCACACGGGACGGTTCGCCGGCCTCGTCTGGACTGAGGACAGGACGGACCACGATGAATGAGCACGGGCCCATCAACTGGTCCATCAACGGGCCGGCGGAGAGCGGCCGGAGAGATCCCCGGCTCGCCGAACTCCGGGAGCGCCTCGCCGCCGTCCGGCTCCGCATTGACGGGGCCGTGGCGGCCGCCGGGCGGCAGCAGAACCCCCCGCAGCTGATCGTCGTCACCAAGTTCCACCCCGCAGACGACGTCCGGCGGCTGGCATCGCTGGGCATCGCCGATATCGGGGAGAACAGGGACCAGGAAGCCGCCGGCAAGGCAGTCGGGCTCCACGACTTGGGCCTGCGCTGGCACTTCATCGGCCAGCTGCAAAGCAACAAGGCCAAGTCCGTCGTGAAGTACGCCCACGCCGTGCACTCGGTGGACCGGCTCCAGTTGGCCGCCGCCCTGGCCAAGGCGATGGCGGCCGAACGGGAACGGACCGGACGGACGCCGCTGGAGTGCTTCATCCAGGTCAGCCTCGAGGACGACGCCGACGGCCACCGCGGCGGCGCGCGCCCCGCCGATGTCCCTGCACTGGCCGAGGAGCTCGCCGGCTCAAAGGATCTCCGGCTGGCGGGCATTATGGCGGTGGCACCGCTGGGCGCGGATCCCGACGCGGCCTTCGGTCAGCTCGCGGGGATCTCGGCCCGGCTCACAGCCGGCCATCCGGAGGCCAGCGGTATCTCCGCGGGCATGAGCCAGGACCTGGAAGCGGCCATCCGTTTCGGGGCGACACACCTTCGCATTGGCTCCGATATTCTCGGTCCGCGCCCGGCGTTGGGGTAAGTTCATCGTATTGGAAGGTAACGGCGGGGATTCCAAGGCTGTCAAGTCACGAGTGGCCCGCCTACGGACACGATTAGGAGTCGACCATGGCCGGCGCTCTGCGCAAGACAATGATCTATCTTGGGCTCGCTGATGGCGACGAACACTACGAGTCCGAGCATCACACATCGCACAAGGATGAGGACGGTTCCATGGAGCACGACCGCGAGGAACGCCGTGCACCGGCGCCTGTCCGGGAGGCACCCAGGGAAGAGCCCTACGCCGCTGAAGAGGAATACCGCGCACCTGTGACACCCATCAAGCGAGCGGCATCGAGCCGCGACGAGCACACCGGACTCCGGCAGATCACCACGATCCACCCGCGGTCCTACAACGACGCCAAGCTCATCGGTGAAAGCTTCCGGGACGGCATTCCCGTCATCATGAATGTCACCGATATGGGTGAGGCCGATGCAAAGCGGCTCGTCGACTTCTCCGCGGGTCTGGTCTTTGGCCTGCGCGGCAGCATCGAACGCGTCACCAATAAAGTTTTCCTGTTGTCGCCGTCGTACGTAGAAGTCATCGGCGATGACAAGAAGATCAGCGAGACACAGGCGGCATTCTTCAACCAGAGCTAGACCGGGATTCTTCTGTAGGATGCCAGGCAGGGTCACCTGTCTGGCATCCTTGCTGACTAATCCGTGCTGAAATAGAGACGTAACCATTGTCAGGACACTGCGGTATCCGGAATGAACACGGAGATATGAGTTAGCTCATGGGAATTGTTTTCGGACTTGTCTATATCGCGCTGCTGCTGTTTCTTGTTGCCCTCGTCATCCGGCTGGTCTTTGACTGGGTCCAGATGTTTGCGCGGAGCTGGCGGCCGCGGGGGGCGGCGCTGGTCGCCGCGCATGCTGTGTATTCCGTCACAGACAAGCCGCTGAAATTGCTCCGGCGGCTCATCCCGCCGCTGAGGCTGGGCGGTATTTCGCTGGACCTGGGATTCCTGCTGCTTTTCGTGGCCGTAGCTGTGGCCATGGGAGTCGCCAAATCCCTGACGTTTGCGAACTCGATCGCGGCCTAGCCGGGCAGCGGACCTGGTCCGCGGCCCCACCAGATTGAAACTCCGGTTTGACACTGCGGTGTTGAATTAGAGGAACCAGACCATATTTAGGTACCGTAGTTTTGACGGCCGAAAGGCCTACTGACTAACTAGACCAACGAGGTGACCAGATGGCTTTGACGCCAGAAGACGTTGTCAACAAGCGCTTTCAGCCGACCAAGTTCCGCGAAGGCTACGACCAGGATGAAGTTGATGACTTCCTGGACGAGATCGTCGTTGAACTGCGACGCCTGAACCAGGAGAACGACGAGCTGCGAAAGAAGCTTGCCGAATCCGGCGCCGGCACGCCTGCCAGCTCCACCGCCGCGGCTCCTGTCGTGGAGAAGGTTCCGGCACCCGTCAAGGCCGAGAAGGATGACCGCGCCAAGGCAGAAGCCGAGGCTAAGGCCGCTGAAGCTGCCAAGAAGAAGGAGGCCGAGCAGGCTCCCGTCGCGGCAGCCGCTCCGGCCCGCACCTCCGGTGCTTCCCCGGCGGCCGAGTCCGCTGCGGGCCTGCTGTCCATGGCACAGCAGATGCACGACAGGCACGTCGCCGATGGCGAGCAGCAGCGGGACAAGATCGTCGCCGAAGCGCAGATCGAAGCCAGCAGCCTCGTCAACGATGCCCAGGAAAAATCCCGTAAGATCCTCGGCGCCCTTGAGCAGCAGCGGTCCGTGCTGGAGCGCAAGGTCGAGCAGCTTCGCGGCTTCGAGCGGGACTACCGCTCACGCCTGAAGGCCTACATCGAAGGCCAGCTCCGCGACCTCGATGCCCGCGGTTCTGTTGCCGCACCTGAGGTTGGCGAAGCCAGCTAGGGCAAAAGCCAAGTATTCTGAAAGCCGGTGGCTGAGGATTCCTCGACCGCCGGCTTTTGGCGTTAACAGCCCTATCCCGTGGCCGGCATGGCCACGCAGCAAACTCCCGGTCCCCGCACTGGCTCCCGAACGAAAGCCCTATGACTGACGCATCATCTCCTGACGCCACGCCCTCCGCAGACGCGGCCCCCGCCGGGTCCGCGCCCGTGAATCGGGCCAAGCCGGGACGGGTGCTGTTGCTCTCCGTCTTCACGGGCCTGGCCGTGTTCGCTTATGTTTTCGACCAGTTGACCAAACTGTGGGTGACGGCCACCATGACCGAGGGCGAGCGGATTCCCGTGCTGCCCCCACTGCTGCACTGGTACTACATCCGCAATTCGGGGGCCGCGTTCTCCATCGGGGAGAACGTCACCTGGGTGTTCACCATCATCATGGTGGCTGTGTCCGTTGCGATCCTGTTGCAGTTGCGTAAGCTCGGTTCGCTCTGGTGGGCGCTGGCGCTCGGGCTGCTGCTGGGCGGCGCCCTCGGCAATCTCACCGACCGGCTCTTCCGCGAGCCGTCGTTCGCGATGGGCCATGTGGTGGACTTCATCCAGTTGCCCAACTTTGCGATCTTCAACATCGCGGACTCGGCCGTGGTGTCGTCTGTCGTGATTATCTGCCTGCTGACGCTGCGCGGGATCTCCCTGGACGGCTCGCGCACTACAAAGGACACGGCGAAAAATGACGCCTGACGACGCACTGCCCAAGAAAACGCAGTCTGACAAGCTGATGCCTGATTTACTCCTGCCGGACGATGCCGACGCCGATGACCACCTTGCGGCGGGACCTGCGCGGTCCTTCCGGTTTGTCGTTCCGGACGAGCTCGCGCGGACCCGGGTTGACGCCGGCCTGGCGCACCTGATGGACATTTCCCGCTCCCAGTCCGCCGTGCTGATAGCCGAAGGCAATGTCAGCAGTAGGGGCAAAGCGGTAGGGAAGTCACTCAAACTCACCCCCGGTGCCGTGCTCGACGTCGTCGTTCCGGAACGCCGGGACCCCCTGGAAATTGTGGAGGAAGTCGTGGAGGACCTGTTGATCCTGCTGGACGATGACGAGTTTGTCGTCATCGACAAACCGGTCGGCGTGGCGGCACACCCGTCTCCGGGTTGGGTAGGCCCCACGGTTGTCGGCGGGCTGGCGGGACTCGGCTACCGGATCGCCACCTCCGGCGCGCCCGAACGCGCCGGTATCGTCCACCGGCTCGACGTCGGGACCTCGGGCGTGATGGTGGTCGCCAAAACCGAGGACGCGTACACCGCGCTCAAGCGGGCCTTCAAGGAGCGCGCCGTGGACAAGGTCTACCACGCGGTGGTCCAGGGCCTCCCGGACCCGCTGGCCGGCACCATCGACGCTCCCATCGGCCGCCACCCCGGCCACGACTGGCGATTCGCCGTGATCGAAGACGGCCGGGACTCGATCACGCACTACGAGGTCCTCGAGGCCTTCGGGAAGGCCTCACTCGTGGAGGTGCACCTGGAAACGGGGCGCACGCACCAGATCCGTGTGCACTTCTCCGCGCTGCGCCACCCCTGCGCCGGCGACCTGACCTACGGTGCGGACCCGCGGCTCGCGGCCACGCTGGGACTGACCAGGCAGTGGCTGCACGCCCGCCAGCTGTCCTTCGACCATCCCCGGACGGGGGAGCGGGTTACCGCCACGAGCGAGTACCCGGAGGATCTTCGCTACGCGCTGGAGGTCCTCGAGTCCGGACAGGCCTGAACTTCCGGGCCGTGATTCAGGGCGGCCGCAGCGCCGCGCCGGAAGGTGGCCCGGCGGCACTAGAATGATTCGGTGACTTCCAGCAACGACTCTTTCGTGCATCTCCACAACCACACCGAATACTCCATGTTGGATGGTGCGGCGAGACTGGGAGACCTGTTCGACCACACCAAAGAGTTGGGCATGTCCTCGCTGGCCACCACGGACCACGGCTTCGTCTTCGGCGCGTACGACTTCTGGAACAAGGCCCGCAACGCCGGCGTCAAGCCGATCATCGGAGTGGAGGCCTACCTGACGCCCGGCACCGCCCGGGCGGATAAGACCCGTGTGCGCTGGGGCGACGGCGGGCGCAATGACGTCTCCGGTGCCGGTTCCTACACCCACATGACCATGTGGGCCGAGAACACCCAGGGCATGCACAACCTGTTCCGGATGTCCTCGCTCGCCTCGCTGGAGGGCTACCTCTACAAGCCGCGGATGGACCGGGACCTGCTGCAGACCTACGGCAAGGGACTGATCGCCACCACCGGCTGCCCCTCCGGCGAGGTGCAGACGAAGCTCCGCCTCGGCCTGTACCAGGAAGCCAAGCAGGCGGCGTCGGAGTTCCGCGATATTTTCGGCGCCGACAACTTCTTCTGCGAACTGATGGATCACGGCCTTGACATTGAGCGGGCCGTCCAGGGCGATCTAATCAAGCTCGCCAAGGAACTCGGACTGCCGATGGTCGCCACCAACGACCTCCACTACACCCACGCCGAGGACGCCGCCAGCCACGCGGCCCTGCTCTGTGTGCAGTCCGGCTCCAGCCTGGCTGACCCCAAGCGGTTCAAGTTCGATGCCGACGAGTTCTACCTGAAGTCGCCCGCCGAGATGCGCGCCATCTTCAGCGACCACCCCGAAGCCTGCGACAACACCCTGCTCATCGCCGAGCGCTGCGACGTCCAGTTCAATGAGAACGCCAGCTACATGCCGCGCTTCCCGGTGCCCGAGGGCGAGGACGAGCAGTCCTGGTTCGTGAAGGAAGTCGAAAACGGCCTGCACTACCGCTACCCGAAGGGCATCCCGGACCACGTCCGCAAGCAGGCGGACTTCGAGGTGGGCGTCATCACCCAGATGGGCTTCCCCGGCTACTTCCTGGTCGTGGCCGACTTCATCAACTGGGCCAAAAACAACGGCATCCGGGTGGGCCCGGGCCGTGGTTCCGGTGCCGGCTCCATGGTGGCCTACGTCATGCGCATCACCGACCTGGACCCCCTGGTCCACGGCCTGATTTTCGAGCGCTTCCTGAATCCGGAACGTGTCTCCATGCCCGACTTCGACGTCGACTTTGATGATCGACGCCGGGCGGAAGTGATCCGGTACGTCACCGACAAGTACGGCGATGAACGCGTCGCCATGATCGTCACCTACGGCACCATCAAGGCCAAGCAGGCGCTTAAGGACTCTTCCCGTGTGCTCGGTTACCCGTTCTCCACCGGCGAGCGGCTCACCAAGGCCATGCCGCCGGACGTTATGGGCAAGGGCATCGCCCTTGCGGACGTCCACAATCCGGAGGCGCAGCGCTACTCCGAGGCCGAGGCACTGCGCGAACTGCTCAAGTCCGACGCCGATTCCCAGAAGGTCTTCGAGACGGCCCTTGGCCTTGAAGGCCTGAAACGGCAATGGGGCGTCCACGCCGCCGGCGTCATCATGTCCTCGGACCCGCTGATCGACATCATCCCGATCATGCGCCGTGAGCAGGACGGCCAAGTCATCACCCAGTTCGACTACCCCACGTGTGAGGGCCTCGGCCTGATCAAGATGGACTTCCTCGGCCTGCGGAACCTGACGATCATCACGGACGCCGTCGAAAACATCAAACTCAACAAGGGCGTTGACCTGGTCCTGGAGGACCTCGGCCTGGAGGACCAGGGCGCCTACGAGCTGCTGGCCAGGGGCGACACCCTCGGTGTTTTCCAGCTCGACGGCGGGCCGATGCGCTCCCTGCTCAAGCAGATGCGGCCCGACAACTTCGAAGACATCTCCGCTGTCATCGCGCTGTACCGTCCGGGCCCGATGGGCGCGAACTCGCACACGAACTATGCGCTCCGCAAGACCGGGCTGCAGGAAATTGTGCCGATCCATGCCGAGCTCGAGGAACCGCTCGCGGAGATCCTCGGCGGCACCTACGGCCTGATCGTGTATCAGGAGCAGGTGATGGCCATCGCGCAGAAGGTGGCCGGTTTCACGCTCGGCCAGGCGGACATCCTGCGCCGCGCCATGGGCAAGAAGAAGAAGTCCGAGCTGGACAAGCAGTACGCCGGCTTCGAAAAGGGCATGCTGGACAACGGCTACTCCGCCGCGGCCATCAAGATGCTCTGGGACATCCTGCTGCCGTTCTCCGACTACGCCTTCAACAAGGCACACTCGGCCGCCTACGGGCTGGTGTCCTACTGGACCGCGTACCTCAAGGCCCACTACCCGGCCGAGTACATGGCCGCCCTGCTGACCAGCGTCGGCGACGACAAGGACAAGCTCGCGCTCTACCTCAACGAGTGCCGCAAGATGGGCATCACGGTGCTGCCGCCGGACGTCAATGAATCCAGCGTCAACTTCACCCCGGTGGGCACGGACATCCGCTTCGGCATGGCCGCCATCCGCAACGTGGGCGTCAACGTCGTCGAGGCGATGGTCAACTCCCGCGAATCAGAGGGCGCCTTCACCTCCTTCAAGGACTATCTGCTCAAGGTTCCGGCCGTGGTCTGCAACAAGCGCACCATCGAGTCGCTGATCAAGGCCGGGGCCTTCGATTCGCTGGGCCATCCCCGCCGGGCGCTGGCGATGATCCATGAAGAGGCCATCGACTCGGTCATCACGCTCAAGCGCAATGAGGCGATCGGCCAGTTCGATCTCTTCGCCGGCTTCGAGGACCAGGAACCCGAAGCTTCGCTCACCACCGAAATTCCGGACCTGCCCGAGTGGGAGAAGAAGGACAAGCTCTCTTTCGAGCGCGACATGCTGGGCCTGTACGTCTCGGACCACCCGCTGCAGGGCCTGGAAGGGCTGCTGAGCCAGCACGCGGACCAGACCATCACCTCGGTGATCGGCGAAGACGGACCGAACGACGGCGCCATCATCACCATCGCCGGCATGATCACTTCACTGAGCCGCCGGATCGCCAAGGCCAGCGGCAACGCCTATGCGCGCGCCGAGGTGGAGGACCTCGGCGGGTCCATGGAGGTCATGTTTTTCGGCCAGGTCTACGGGCCGATCGCCTCGGTGCTCGCGGAGGACCTGATTGTGGTGGTCAAGGGCCGCCTGCAGAAGCGCGACGACGGCGCCGTCACCCTGAACTGCATGGAACTGTCCGTCCCGGACCTTAGCGAGAGCATGAACGGCCCGGTGGTGATCACGATGCAGACGCACAAGGCGACCGAAGCGGTGGTGACCGAACTCGGCGACGTGCTCCGGACTCACCGCGGCAGCTCCGAAGTCCGGGTACATCTGCAGGGCGACACCCGGGTGGAAGTCATGGGACTCCCCGTCCACCTGCGCGTCAACCCCAGTCCGTCGCTGTTCGGGGACCTGAAGGTACTCCTGGGCCCCACCTGCCTGGACAACTAAGAGCTCACTGATTATTTAGTTGGTGTGTCGCGTTTTTTGAGGGTGTAGTTCCATTCGGGGTGCCATTCGTGTCTGGTCAGGGTGCCGCTGTCTTCTA